>JBDNHM010000377.1:0-42314 GCA_041688825.1 Burkholderiaceae bacterium
CCGCATCCACCGCAGCCACATCCACCGCAGCCAACGCATCAAATGCATCAACTATATTCAATTCTTTGCACGCATGAGATACAGCACATTCGTTAATTCCGTTAAGGTTTTTCAAAGCATTAAAAAATGCTTGAAAGGGGGCATGTGGGTAAGCAAACAACGATATCAAAAAAGGCTGAGGTTGGTCAGCAGAAAGTTGCATCCCAATTTTTTTCAAAAAATGTCTTTGTTGTTCAAAGTCAGCCTGCCAAGCATCTCGTTCTGAAATCAGGTGACGTTCACGAATAAGACCTGCTGTGCGTGCTGTAAAACCAGGGTAAAAAAATGTGGGGGCTAACCCATCGGGGCGTTGTGAGCTCAAGCCATGGTGAGATTCAACCCAAGACTCGGCGCTTAAGTATTC
Source organism: Burkholderiaceae bacterium (assembly GCA_041688825.1). GTDB lineage: Bacteria > Pseudomonadota > Gammaproteobacteria > Burkholderiales > Burkholderiaceae_B > Algicoccus. Next base: position 404 of record JBDNHM010000377.1, read on the forward strand.
AAGCTCAACCCAGCATCGGTTAGACTGCGCCGCCATACGTTGAACCCATGCCGTGCTTAAGGGGCAACAAAAACTGGTGATAACGATGGGGTAGGGCTCTGCTGTGGGGCCACTCATGACCCAGTAGCGAATATCAATATCATCAATTGTTTGCTGGGCAGATTGTGTGTTGATGCGGGGTTCTATGCGTTTAAACACGGTTAAATCATCAACCCAAAGGCGAATTGATAGGTGGTGTTCTTTGCTTAATTGTTTTGCTAAACGCCAAGTAACGCCAATGTCACCGAAGTGGTCAACAACTTGACAAAAAAGATCGGCCTGCATTGTTAATATTAATGAAACCGAACAGGGGTTTCATCAATGTCGTCGGGTAATTCTGCGTGCACCAACTCACCTAGTGGGTTGGCAAATTGCGGCGCACCGCAGTCTTCACAAAACTCAAGTGGAAGTAAGGCAGGTAAGCGTTTTACATCGGTTACGCCATTTTCATGAAGAATCGCAACCATTCTCTCAACCGTATCGAGTTTGTTATCGTCAAACTCTGCACTGAGTAAATCTTCAAACATAAACATGGGCCAAACAATGCCATACAAAACCGTGTTTTGTCCCTTTTCTGTGAGACTTAAACGATACTCTTCAACGCGTTGTTCACCAAAACCAGCGATCACGGCACGAAATGCTTGCGGGGCTTTTTTCATGGCGCCGCTAAGCCAGTTAATGGCGGCTTTAATTGTTAAGGGGCGAACACGCTTGTCGGCTTCGCGTAAATTTACATAGTAAGCATCAGGCAATACGGGTTCAAACTCACAACCTGCTAGCGAGGGCGCTAAAATATTGTTAATGGCTTTTGACCATTTTGGTGCACATATTTCGCGACGGTCTTCAGGGGTTTCCTGCCACCTAAAAATAGGGGCTGTTAATGGTACGGCAACGGCCATAACAATGTGACGTGAGTCAGCTAACATGCCGATATATTCAGGTTCATCGTGCAGAGTGGGTAAGGTGCCCGCTTGTGAAATGGCCATATGCGCGAGTTGCTGCGTCCAGTTAAATGTTTCAGAAAATGACTGAGACATTTGATCTAAGCTAATTAAGCGGGGCAAAATAGCGATCTTGGTTTCGGTTGCAAGCACATGTTCATGCATGGCGAGAGATAAAGCTTGAATTTGTGCTGCGGTCATCACATGGCTAGGTATTTGGTATCGTGTCCAACACACAACGGGTGCAGAAACCAATAATACCTGCCAACTTTCGCCTTGCACGTCAACAATACACGAACTTGATAAGTTTTCTGCTAACTCAATCAAAGCTTCAAACCCACCGTGGTGGTTTTCAGATAAGTGTTCTAAAGCCGTTTCAAGTGGCTTTTCTTTACCTGATTTTAAAATTTTCTCGAGCGATTCAACAATTTTGACTTCCCAAAATTGATCTTCTAAGCGGCTACCCGATTGATCAAGCGCAATGCACCAGTCAATTAAGCGTTTAGCTTCTCGACTTAAACGAGGGGAAACAGATTTGAGTGGTTTAAGCATATTGAGCAGCAAATAATCATAGTTTAACCCCGACCTTACATTCTAAGCAGGTCGGGGTTTAAAGGCTAAAGGTATTGCTTTAATAACGGCAAAGTAACTCGATCTGCTCAGCGTTAGTCGTGAGCGAGTAAATCACGCAAGACAAACGGCAAAATACCGCCTTGGGTGTAATAAGTGACCTCAATAGGGGTGTCTATGCGTAATAAAACGGCTACGCGTTGGTCGGCTTGCCCTGCGCGATGTATGACCATGGTCACGTCTTGTTGAGGTGTAATACCATCTTCAAGCCCTTCAATGCTAATACGATCATGGCCTTCAATTTTGAGGGTAAGCACACTGTCAGCTCCTTTAAACTGAAGGGGTAAGACACCCATACCGACCAAGTTGCTTCGATGAATGCGCTCAAAACTTCGAGCAATAACTGCTTTAACGCCTAATAACTGGGTGCCTTTAGCTGCCCAGTCACGTGACGAACCGGTGCCGTATTCTTCGCCAGCAAAAATGACCGACTGCACATTTTGAGCTTGATAAGCCATGGCTGCATCGTAAATTGACAGGCGTTGGCCGCTGGGTTGAAGAAGCGTTTCTCCGCCTTCGAAGCGACTGCCATCAGCGCTGGCCGGAATCATCAAATTCTTAATGCGAACGTTAGCAAAGGTGCCACGCATCATGATTTCGTGGTTACCGCGCCGTGAGCCGTAACTGTTGAAGTCGGCTTTTTGAACGCCATGTTCAAGCAGCCAAAGCCCCGCGGGTGATTCTGCATCGATATTGCCCGCTGGGGAAATGTGGTCAGTGGTAACCGAATCACCAAAAATACCTAAAATACGGGCTTCCTTGACAGGCGGCATGGGGCTAGGCTGCATACCAAATTCGTCAAAGAAAGGGGGCTCTGCAATGTAGGTTGATTCGGGCCAGTCATAGACTGCACCCGTGACACCTTTAATTTTGCCCCAAAGTTCACCGGGGTTATTTTTAACGTTGCTATAGTTGCCCCTAAAAACGTGTGGGTCCATCGCGAATTTAAGTAAGTCGTTTACTTCATCTGTTGTGGGCCAAATATCACCCAACCACACGTCGCCATGGGTGCCTTGCCCAACAGGTTCAGTCATCAGGTCTGTGGTCATGTTGCCCGCAATGGCATAAGCCAGCACTAAGGGGGGTGATGCTAAATAGTTAGCCTTGACGTTAGGGTGAATGCGTGCCTCAAAGTTACGATTGCCTGACAAAACGGCTGCACAAATTAAGTCGCCTGAGTTGATGGCTTGATTGATGTCGGGTGCTAAGTCACCTGAGTTACCGATGCAAGTGGTACAGCCATAAGCCACCACGTTAAAACCGAGTTTATTCAGGTAGGGAAGCAGCCCTGTTTTCGTTAAATACTCTGTGACCACGCGTGAGCCAGGTGCCAACGACGTTTTGACATGTGACGAAATCGTTAAACCGGCCTCAACTGCTTTTTTAGCTAACAGCCCTGCTGCCAACATCACGCTAGGGTTTGATGTGTTGGTGCAAGACGTAATGGCGGCAATCACGATGTCGCCGTGGTTTAACGGTTGACCTGATTCAGTTTGAACAGATTTTTTACGGTTACTAACGGGTTGATTAAAACCATTTTGTGCTGATGGGGCAGAAAATAATTTGTCGAAATTATTTTTTACTTGCCCGATTTCGATGCGATCTTGAGGCCGTTTAGGGCCTGCCAACGAGGGTGCGACGGTTGCTAAATCTAGCGTTAGCAATTCAGAAAAATCGATGTCTGTAGCCTCAGGTACACCAAACATGGCTTGCGCTTTAAAGTAAGCTGCCAACGCTTTAATTTCATCTTTGGTACGGCCCGTACCTTCAAAATATTCGAGGGTACGTTGATCAACCGGAAAGAAACCCATCGTGGCACCATACTCGGGTGCCATGTTGGCGATGGTAGCCCGATCAGTAACCGATAAGCTCTTGGTGCCAGGACCACAAAACTCAACAAATTTACCCACCACTTTTGCGTTTCGTAGAAGTTCGGTTAACGTGAGTACTAAATCAGTTGCTGTTACGCCACCTCTTAATTGACCTTTAAGCTCAACACCGACAACGTCAGGTGTTAAAAGGTAAACGGGTTGACCAAGCATGCCCGCTTCAGCTTCAATGCCACCAACCCCCCAACCGACCACACCAATACCATTGATCATGGTGGTGTGACTGTCAGTTCCGACTAACGTGTCGGGGTAATACACATTCGTTTTAGCGTTATGGTGAACACCACGCGCCAAGTACTCTAAATTTACCTGGTGCACGATACCAAAGCCTGGCGGTACCACGCTGAAGGTATTAAAGGCTTGCATGCCCCACTTAAGGAATTGATACCGTTCACGATTACGCTCAAACTCGACTTTCATATTTAAATCGAGCGCTTGTTGTGTACCAAAGTAATCAATCATGACCGAGTGATCAACCACCAAGTCAACCGGCACAAGGGGTTCAATTTTTTTGGGGTTTTGCCCCATTTGTTTAGCCACTGCGCGCATAGCAGCTAAGTCGGCTAGCAATGGCACACCCGTAAAGTCTTGCAACACCACACGCGACACCACAAACGGTATTTCGTTGGTGCGGTTCGCGTTGGGTTGCCAACTGGCCAGTTCACGAACGTGCGCTTCGGTGACCTTTTTGCCGTCAACGTTGCGAAGCACCGCTTCAAGCACAATGCGAATTGAAACAGGTAAGCGACTAATCTTTTCCCCAAGCGTTTTTTCAAGCGCAGGTAATGAATATAAATACCCTTTGTGTTTACCCGCTTTAAATGACTTAAGGGTATTAAAAGCATTGTGAACAGCGTGTTTACTGGTAGACATGATTAGAGGCTCCCTAAAATTAAGCACTATGAATAGCTTAATACTTTCTGGCCAGAATATCTTAGAAACATTAAAAAACCCCGCTTATTAGGCGGGGTTCAGAAAGTTAAAACCTGATCGGTCAGGTTTTAACTACTGATCGTGTCAGCCACGTCTTTGTAGTCTTCCATTTTGTCAAAGCTTAAGTACTGGTAAATTTTGTCGCTGTTTTGATCAATCACGCCCATGTCAGTCATGTATTCGGCCCGGGTCGGAATTCTACCGAGGCGTGAACAAATGGCGGCTAACTCGGCTGAACCCAAGTACACGTTGGCATTTTTACCCAAGCGATTAGGAAAGTTGCGGGTACTGGTTGACATGACCGTGGCACCTTCGCGAACTTGTGCTTGGTTACCCATGCACAATGAGCAACCTGGCATTTCGGTGCGTGCACCGGCTGTGCCAAAGACACCGTAATGACCTTCTTCAGTCAATTGCTGAGCATCCATTTTGGTTGGGGGCGCCACCCAAAGCTTAACGGGTATGTCACGCTTGCCTTCAAGTAACTTAGACGCTGCGCGGAAGTGACCAATGTTGGTCATACAACTACCGATAAACACTTCGTCAATTTTGACACCGGCCACTTCTGATAACGTTTTCACGTCATCAGGGTCGTTGGGGCAGGCCAAAATAGGTTCAACGATTTCATTCATGTTGATTTCAATGACTGTATTGTACTCGGCATCGGCGTCGGGGGCGAGCAACTTGGGGTCTGCTAACCACTTTTCCATGGCGTGAATACGGCGCATCATGCTGCGCTCATCTTCGTAACCATTGGCAATCATCCATTTAAGCATCACGATATTGCTGTTAATGTATTCAATGATGGGTTCTTTGTTTAAATGAACCGTGCAACCTGCAGCTGAACGCTCGGCTGACGCATCAGAGAGTTCAAATGCTTGTTCAACTTTGAGGTTAGGCAAACCTTCAATTTCTAAAATACGACCCGAGAAAATATTTTTCTTGCCTTGCTTTTCAACGGTCAATAAACCAGCCTTAATCGCATAAAGCGGAATGGCATTGACCAAATCACGCAAGGTCACACCGGGCTGCATTTTGCCTTTAAATCGTACCAAAACTGACTCTGGCATATCAAGCGGCATCACACCGGTTGCGGCGGCAAACGCCACTAAACCTGATCCGGCAGGAAAGCTAATGCCAATCGGGAAGCGGGTGTGTGAGTCGCCACCGGTACCGACGGTATCGGGCAACAGCATACGGTTGAGCCATGAGTGAATCACACCATCACCAGGGCGCAACGAAATGCCACCGCGGGTGCTGATGAACTCAGGAAGGGTATGGTGCGTTTTGACATCAACAGGTTTTGGGTAGGCTGCAGTATGGCAAAACGATTGCATCACCAAATCAGCAGAAAAGCCTAAACAAGCCAAATCTTTTAACTCGTCACGTGTCATCGGGCCGGTGGTGTCTTGGCTACCGACTGAGGTCATATGGGGTTCGCAATACGTGCCAGGGCGAACGCCTTGACCTTCAGGTAACCCACAGGCACGACCGACCATTTTTTGAGCCAACGTAAAGCCTTTACCGCTATCAATAGGGTCTTGTGGCAGACGGAATAATGTCGAAGCAGCTAGGCCTAAAGCGAGGCGTGCTTTAGTGGTGAGACCCCGACCAATGATCAGCGGAATACGACCACCCGCACGCACTTCGTCAAATAAGACGTCTGATTTGACCTTAAATTCAGCAATCACCTTGCCGTCTTTTAACGCTTTACCTTCGTAGGGGCGCAGTTCAATGATGTCGCCCATATTCATTTCTGACACATCTAATTCAATTGGCAAGGCGCCAGCATCTTCCATGGTGTTGTAAAAAATAGGTGCAATTTTGCTACCTAAACACACACCACCAAAACGCTTATTAGGTACAAAAGGAATGTCTTCGCCGGTAAACCACAACACTGAATTAGTGGCTGACTTACGTGAAGAGCCCGTGCCGACCACATCGCCCACATAAGCAATGAGGTTGCCTTTTTCTTTCAGGCTTTCAAGTAATTTGACAGGCCCGATTTTGCCCGCATCATCAGGCTCGTTACCTGGGCGTGGGTTTTTCAACATCGCCAAAGCATGTAGGGGTATGTCAGGCCGCGTCCAAGCATCGGGTGCAGGTGATAAGTCATCGGTATTGGTTTCGCCTGTGACTTTAAACACGGTGAGCTTGATTGACTCGGGGAATTCAGGGCGGCTGGTAAACCATTCGGCATCAGCCCAACTTTGCATGACTGACTTGGCGTTAGCGCTGCCTTTCTTGGCTTTTTCTTGAACGTCGTGAAACGCGTCAAACATCAGCAAGGTTTTCTTCAAACTTTCGGCTGCAATGCCACCGACCACGGTGTCGTCAATTAATTCGACGAGCGCTGAAATATTGAAGCCACCCAGCATTGTGCCGAGTAATTCAGTTGCCTTTTCACGGCTGATCAGCGAACACTTCTCTGTGCCGTGAGCCACAGCAGCCAAGTAAGATGCTTTCACTTTCGCGGCATCATCAACACCAGCGGGTACACGGTTAATAATTAAGTCGACTAAAAAGTCTGCTTCACCAGCGGGTGGAGATTTGAGTAACTCAATCAACTCAGATGTTTGCTGAGCAGAGAGGGGTAGGGGAGGAATACCTAAACTTGCCCGCTCGGCAACGTGTTCACGATACTGTTTCAACATGATGGTTAACCTTTACAAAAAAATAAAAAAACTTGAAACTTGAGGCTTGTTTAACGCTAGCGTGCGTTCAATCTAAGCCATTTAATCAAGCCCCTGGTGAAGTTGTTTAACGAGACGTCAATTAGTACAAATCAAATCTTTTAGTGTTATGAAGCAATATGTATGCTCTAACGTTAGGCACCCAATACCAAGTCTTGGTATTGCGGATGCCTTTCAATATATACAGCGGCATAAGAGCACATGGGCACAATTGACCAACCTTCTTCGCGGGCACAATCAAGTGCAACACGTGTTAAGGCAGAGGCTAAACCGCGCCCGCCAACGGCCTCTGGCACACCCGTGTGGGTGATTGTCATGGTTTGACCGTTGAGGTGGTAATCAAGCACGCACGCATGCCCATCGACCTCGCAGACAAAACGACTTTCTTGGGGGCGATGAACAATGGCTTCAGTCATATCAAATCACGTACATATCAACGTACTCATGAACAGGCATTTTCTCTAGTGCTTTTTGATCAAGAGAAACCTTCAGAATACGATCTTGTTGCTTCGTGGGGAACATACGCGCTAAGTTGGTACGGAATTTAGCCTCAAGCAACGGTATACCGTCAGTGCGACGACGCTTGTGACCAATAGGGTATTCACAAACGATTTCTTCAAATTTACTGCCATCGTTGAACTCAACTGTTAAGGCGTTTGCGATCGAACGCTTTTCAGGGTCGTGATAGTCTTTGGTGTAGTTTGTGTCTTCAACACAAACCATTTTGTCACGCAAAATGTCAATTCGAGGGTCTGAAGCAATGCTGTCTTCGTAGTCAGATGCCGTTAAGCGACCCATCAAAATCGGTAAGGCAACCATGTACTGAATGCAGTGGTCGCGGTCAGCTGGGTTATTTAGCGGGCCTTTTTTGTCAATAATACGAATGCAGGCTTCGTGCGTGCGAATCGTAATTTTCTTGATGTCTTCTGCTTTCTTACCGGTTGCCGCTAATTTATGATGAATGTCCATCGCGCATTCGACTGCTGTTTGTGAATGAAACTCTGCAGGAAACGAAATTTTAAATAAAACGTTTTCCATGACATAACTGCCGTATGGGCGCTGAAACTTAAACGGTTGGCCTTTAAACAATACATCGTAAAAGCCCCAGGTTTTAGCTGATAAAACAGAGGGGTAGCCCATTTCACCGGTTTTAGCGATTAACGCTAAACGTACGGCACGGCTGGTTGCGTCACCCGCGGCCCAGCTCTTACGGCTACCTGTATTAGGGGCGTGGCGATACGTGCGTAGGCTTTGACCGTCAACCCAAGCTAACGAAACAGCATTTAAAACTTCATCACGATTCAGACCTAACATTTGCGCGACAACTGCTGTTGAGGCCACTTTGACCAATACGACGTGATCAAGGCCTACTTTATTAAACGAATTTTCAAGGGCAATACAACCTTGAATTTCGTGTGCTTTGATCATGCCTGTTAATACATCACGCATCGTTAAAGGCGCTTTACCCGCTGCAATAGCATTGCGTGAGAGCCAATCAGCGGTAGCTAAAATGCCACCTAAATTGTCTGAAGGGTGACCCCATTCAGCGGCTAACCATGTGTCGTTGAAATCAAGCCAGCGAATCATTGTGCCAATATTGAACGCTGCTTGAATAGGGTCAAGTTGAAATTGTGTACCGGGTACTTTGGCACCGTTAGGTACAACCGTACCGGGCACAATAGGGCCCATTAATTTTTTGCAAGCAGGGTACTCAAGCGCTTCAAGGCCGCAGCCGAGCGTATCAATCAGGCAATTACGAGCTGTTTCATAAGCGACATCGCTTTTGATTTCGTAATTCAAAACATAATCAACGATATCAACTAAAACTTGATCGGGTTCAGGGCGTACATTTGAAATGTGAGCAGACATGGTGTATTCCAGATAAGAGTGAATTATTTAAATCGGTATAAATTAAGTTGTAATAAAGTTAGTCGTTATTAAATCAATCGTTATGAATTCTATTGTTATGAATTCTATTGTTACGATGCCTATAAATAACAGCCCCGTTCAACTAAGGCCGACGATTTAACGGTACAAATTTCAAGTTTTCAGGGCCAACATAATTTGCAGTTGGGCGAATAATTTTGTTGTCAACACGCTGCTCTAAAACGTGGGCAGCCCAACCTGCGGTTCGAGCAATCACAAACAGCGGCGTAAACATGGCAGTTGGAACACCCATCATGTGGTATGAAACAGCAGAAAACCAATCAAGGTTAGGAAACATTTTTTTAACGTCCCACATGACTGTTTCAAGTCGGTCGGCAATATCAAACATTTTGGTGCTACCGGCTTTTTTAGACAAACGATGTGCAACCGCTTTAATGACTTTATTGCGTGGGTCTGACACGGTGTAAACAGGGTGACCGAAACCGATCACGACCTCTTTGTTTTCAACGCGTGCGCGAATATCAGCTTCGGCTTGATCGGGCGTTTCGTAGCGTTTTTGAACTTCAAAGGCCACTTCGTTGGCACCACCATGCTTGGGGCCGCGTAACGCACCAATAGCACCGGTAATCGCAGAATACATATCTGAACCTGTACCGGCTATAACACGACCAGTAAAGGTTGATGCGTTGAACTCGTGTTCTGCGTAAAGATTAAGGGATGTGTGCATTGCACGCACCCACTCTGCATCGGGTTTGCGACCATGCAAAAGATGTAAAAAATGACCGCCAATGCTGTCATCATCAGTTTGCACATCAATGATGCGACCGTTATGGCTATAGTGGTACCAGTAAAGCAATGCCGATCCTAAACTGGCAATCAGGCGGTCAGCAATATCGCGTGCTTCGGGTGCATTATGGTTGTCTTTTTCAGGCAGTATGCAACCTAAAACCGACGTTGCGGTGCGCATCACGTCCATCGGGTGGCTGGCAGCGGGCAGGCATTCAAGTGCTGCCTGAAGTTGGGCCGGCAAACCACGCATACTACGTAATTTTTCTTTATAAGCGACCAGTTCTTTTTTGTTCGGCAATTTGCCATGAATAAGCAAGTGTGCAATTTCTTCAAACTCGCAGTGGTCAGCAAAATCAAGCACGTCATAGCCACAATAGTGCAAATCGTTTCCAGTACGACCTACTGTACATAACGCTGTGTTACCCGCAATAACACCCGATAGTGCAACAGATTTTTTTACCTTCGGTGCTTCAGGCATCACAGGGGTTGCCGCGATGGGTGCTGATATGACAGGGGTTTTGACGCTTTTCTTAGTAACGGTTTGCTTAGCTGATTTTTTTAATGCGGTCGTTGCCATACTCATAGTGCTCCTAGGCGGTAATTTGATATGTCGTAAAATTGATTAATTTATTTGCCTTGCATAAATAAGGTGTCTAATTTCTTTTCAAAATCGTGATAACCAATACGCTCGTATAGCTCTTCACGCGTTTGCATCAAGTTCACGACATTTTTTTGCGTGCCGTCTTTACGAATGGCTTCATAAACAGCTTCAGCCGCCTTGTTCATGGCACGAAATGCTGAGAGCGGGTAGAGCACCATGGCAACATGAACTGATTTGAGTTCTTCGACCGTAAAAAGGGGCGTGGCGCCGAATTCAGTAATGTTCGCTAAAACCGGCACATTGACAGCTTTTACAAACTTCTCGTAAGTGGCTAAATCGTAAGCGGCTTCAGCAAATATGGCGTCAGCACCAGCTGCCACGCAAGTGATTGCGCGTTCAATTGCTGCATCAACACCTTGTGTTGCTATGGCGTCAGTTCGAGCAATAATGTAGAACGATTCATCGGTTCGAGCATCGGCAGCCGCTTTGACACGGTCTGCCATTTCGCCTGTCGTGACAATTTCTTTGCCAGGTCTATGGCCACAGCGTTTGGCGCCGACTTGGTCTTCAATGTGGCAAGCCGCAGCACCGAATTTAATGAGGCTTTTAACGGTGCGTGCAATATTAAATGCAGAAGGGCCAAAGCCTGTATCAATATCAACTAAAAGTGGTAGGTCGCATACGTCAGTGATACGGCGCACGTCGGTCAGCACATCATCAAGTGTATTGATGCCTAAGTCAGGTAAACCTAAAGAACCTGCAGCGACCCCGCCACCTGATAAGTAGATCGCTTTATAGCCACTACGTTTTGCTAATAATGCATGATTAGCATTAATAGTGCCAATAATTTGTAATGGCGATTCTTCAGCGAGTGCTGCTCTGAAACGTTGACCAGCTGATGGTAATTGGGCCATGAAGTGCTCCGTTAGGTGATTAAAAAAGGGCCTGTTAAACAGGCCCTTTCACAACATTATTTCAGCAATGCAGCCACACCCTCGCGCTCTTCGAGCAACTCGTTTAGTGTGAGTGTCATACGTTCGCGCGAAAACGCATCAATTTCAAGGCCTGTAACGCGGTGGTATTGGCCCCCTTCGCACGTGACGGGTACGCCATACATAATGCCTTCAGGAATGTCATATGAACCATCTGAAGGAATGCCCATGGTGACCCACTTACCTTGCGAGCCGAGAACCCAGTCGTGGACATGATCAATAGCTGCGTTCGCAGCTGAGGCAGCAGACGATAAGCCACGCGCTTCAATGATGGCAGCCCCACGTTTACCAACCGTAGGCAAAAATGTGTCGCGATTCCAAGCTTCATCGTTAATTAATTTAGCCACGCTTTGGCCACCAATCGTTGCAAAACGATAATCAGGATACATAGTGGGTGAATGGTTGCCCCAAACCGCTAATTTTTGAATGTCTGCAACAGGTCGCCCCATTTTGCTGGCTAACTGTGACAAAGCGCGATTGTGGTCTAAGCGCAACATGGCGGTGAAATTGTGTGCAGGTAAATCAGGTGCAGACTTCATCGCGATATAGGCATTGGTGTTTGCAGGGTTGCCCACCACGAGTACACGGACATTGCGGCTTGCAACGTCATTTAACGCTTTACCTTGAACTTTAAAAATTTCAGCATTAATGGTTAGCAAGTCTTTGCGTTCCATTCCCGGGCCGCGTGGGCGTGAACCGACTAAGAGCGCAACATCAATATCTTTAAATGCTTCGCGAGGGTCGCTGTGCGCACTCATGCTCTGCAACAGAGGAAAGGCGCAATCGTCAAGTTCCATCATGACGCCTTTTAGTGCTTTTTGTGCTTTTTCGTCGGCGATCTCTAGCAACTGAAGTATGACGGGTTGATCTTTACCTAACATTTCGCCAGATGCAATACGAAAAAGCAAAGCGTAACCAATTTGACCGGCGGCGCCTGTGACGGCTACACGCATAACGGGTTTTGACATAATTAGATCTCCGTGAGAGGTATGAGGTAAAAATTCAACCCCAAGTGTAGCGGTTTTGCTCGTTACAAAGACGGGGTCTTAAATTGGCGTTTTACCTAACTTTATATCCATAAATTGTAAAAGAGTCTGATGCATACGTCAACTAGTCTTATGTCTTATATAAGACAAAAGATGTTTTGCGATTTTTTTCATGCTGTGACACAATATTAGCTTCTGATGAATTCATAAAACCACTATGTCTGACATACACGCATCGACGTTTGGTTCTGAAATAAAACAAGCTCATGCTGCTGGCGGTGCCTCTTTTAGCCCGCTTTATCAGCAAATTAAGCAATTGTTGCTTCGGGCGCTTGATTTAGGCGAATGGAAGCCTGGTGAGGCAATACCCAGCGAGTTTGAGTTGGCTGCTCGTTTTCAGGTCAGTCAAGGTACCGTGCGCAAGGCAATTGATGATCTTGCAGCTGAAAATATTCTAATGCGTCGTCAAGGTAAGGGCACTTTTGTATCTACCCACCATGAAGCCCATGTACGTTTTCGTTTTTTACGTTTAGCTGCCAATGAAGGTCGTACGTCGCCCACACAAAGTAAAATTCTCAGTTGCCATCGTGTGCGGGCAAATGCCCATGCAGCTAAACAGTTAGATTTACGGGTGGGCGAGTCATTGGTTTTTATTCGACGGGTGCTCGCTTTTGAAGGGGCCGTAACGGTTGTAGATGACATTTATTTACCCAGTGTTCTTTTTAAAGGGCTAACAACTTCTTTGTTAGAAGCACATTTAGGGGTTCCTCTGTATGGTCTTTTTGAAACTGAATTTGGTGTCAGTATGGTGCGTGCGCAAGAGCAAATAAGAGCGGTTGCAGCGTCAGCTGAAATAGCGGGGTTGTTAAGCATTAAGAAAAATAACCCTTTACTTTGTGTTGACAGAACCTCGTACACATACGCCGACCGTCCTGTAGAATTACGTATTGGTTATTATTTGACTGACAAGTATTATTATCGTAATACATTGATTTAAATGATTAAAAAAGTCTGGTTTGTGGTGCAACAATTTATCAGCGAAAATACGTATTATCAATAAAAAGTTTTTTAATTTGTAGGTCAATATCTTATAACGAGGTCGTCATGGCAGAAAGCGCCGTCAAACCACGCAAAACGTTTCGCAACATTAGCGTGCCCCAAATTCTTTCTTACCGCTTGCCCCCAGCAGGGCAAATATCAATTTTGCATCGCATCAGTGGCGCACTTTTGTTTTTAGCGTTGCCCGTCATTATTTTGCCGCTCTTCGCGATGAGTTTTGTTTCTCCAGCGGGTTTTGAAGCAATTAGCGTGTTAGCGGGTTTTACAATTGTAAAGTTGGTTTTGCTGGTCTTGATCTGGGGCTATTTGCATCATTTCTGTGCAGGCATTCGTTACCTGGTACTCGACTTGCACATAGGCCTTGATAAAGTTTCAGCGCAACGTAGTGCACGCATGGTTTTGGGTGTGAGTTTGGCATTGACGCTCGTGTTTGGGCTTAAACTTTTTGGGGCATGGTAATTATGGCTGCTCAAGAAAAAATTGGTCAACATCGTCTTGTGGTCGGTGCACACTATGGCACCGCGCAATATATTATTCAACGCGTTACAGCTGTTGTTTTGGCGGTCTACACGTTAATTCTGCTCGTCGGTATTTTGAGTATGACTGGGTTCACCTACGAAGGTTGGCGCAACCTTTTCACATTTGGTGTGCTGGGTATGCCCGTAGGTCAAGTGTTGGCCACGTTAGCCTTTCTCTCTTTAGCTTGGCACGCGTATATTGGTATTCGTGACATCTGGATGGACTACGTCAAACCAGTCGGTATTCGACTTGGCCTCTACGTTCTGTCTATCTTATGGTTGGCTGGTGCCGCTATTTATTTCATCACTATAGTCTGGGGGTCATAACCGTGGTCGCTGTTAAAAAATCTCTACCACGCCGTCAATTTGATGTGGTTGTTGTAGGCGCAGGCGGCGCAGGTATGCGTTGCTCTTTACAGCTGGCACAAGCAGGTCTTTCAGTTGCTGTGTTGTCTAAAGTGTTTCCAACGCGCTCACATACCGTTGCAGCACAAGGCGGTATTGGTGCGTCGCTTGGAAATATGAGCGAAGACAATTGGTACTGGCACATGTACGATACTGTTAAAGGCTCTGATTGGTTGGGCGACCAAGACGCCATTGAGTTCATGTGTCGTGAGGCGCCTAATGCTGTTTACGAGCTCGAACATTTCGGTATGCCATTTGACCGTAATGCTGACGGTACTATTTACCAGCGTCCCTTTGGTGGCCATTCTGCCAATTTTGGTGAAAAACCCGTTCAGCGTGCCTGTGCAGCGGCTGATCGTACCGGTCACGCCATGTTGCATACGCTTTACCAACGCAACGTATCTGTACGTACTCAGTTTTTTGTCGAATGGATGGCCCTTGACCTGATTCGCAACGAAGCTGGCGACGTACTGGGTTGCACAGCCATGGAAATGGAAACCGGCGAAATCTATATATTTGAAGCTAAAACCACGGTACTTGCTACGGGTGGTGCGGGCCGTATTTGGGCTGCGTCGACCAACGCATACATTAATACCGGTGACGGCATGGGAATGGCTGCAAGAGCAGGCATTGCTTTGCAAGATATGGAATTTTGGCAGTTTCACCCAACTGGCGTAGCCGGTGCAGGCGTATTAGTGACTGAGGGTGTGCGCGGCGAGGGCGGTATCTTGCTCAACAGTAATGGCGAGCGTTTCATGGAGCGCTACGCGCCAACCATGAAAGATTTGGCTCCCCGCGATTTCATTTCGCGATGCATGGATCAAGAAATTAAAGAAGGCCGGGGCTGTGGTCCTGATGCCAATTATATCGAGCTCAAGTTAGACCACTTGGGTGCTGATGTTATCAACAAGCGCTTGCCTTCTATTCGTGAAATAGCGATTAAGTTCGCTAACGTTGACCCAATAAAAGAGCCCATACCTGTCGTGCCAACCATTCATTACCAAATGGGCGGTGTACCGGCCAATATTCATGGTCAAGTTGTTTCGTGGGAACATGGCGAAAATAAAATCGTTAATGGTCTTTATGCGATTGGTGAGGTAGCTGCCGTATCTGTGCACGGTGCCAACCGTTTAGGTACCAATTCACTGCTTGACTTAATTGTGTTTGGTCGCGCAGCGGGTAACCATATTGTGTCGTCACATCCCGAACGTCAACATGCGCATCAACCTTTGGCCCAAGAATCAGTTGATCAATCGCTCGCGCGTATTGACGAAATTGAATCGCGCACGAGTGGTGAAAAAACGCAAGATGTAGGCAATGCTATTCGTGTCACCATGCAAAAACATTGTGGCGTATTTCGCACAACGGCCATGCTAGAAGAAGGTTGCAGCTTAATTGACGACTTAGCTACTCAGGCTTATAACGTCGCTTACAAAGACAAGTCAAAAGTCTTTAATACTGCACGTATTGAAGCATTTGAGTTGACCAACATGATAGAAGTCGCCCGCTCAACGATTCATTCCGCAGCGGCACGCAAAGAAAGTCGTGGTGCACATGCACTTGATGAGTTCCCTTTGCGTGATGATGAAAACTGGATCAAGCATACACTTTGGTATTCTGAAGGTAATAAGCTTGATTACAAACCTGTACAAATGAAGCCGTTAACGGTTGACAGCTTTCCACCCAAAGCCCGTACGTTCTGATCAAGATTGAGGCATAACAATATGAGCACTCTGCACCGCGTGAAGTTTGAAATTTACCGCTACGACCCCGATAAAGACGAGCGTCCTTACATGCAAAAGCTTGAGGTTGATTTATTACCAACCGACAAAATGTTGCTTGACGCTTTGATTCGTATTAAAAGTGATGTTGACGATAGCTTGGCTTTGCGTCGCTCATGCCGTGAAGGTGTTTGCGGTTCTGATGCAATGAACATCAATGGCAAAAATGGCTTGGCTTGTACAACAAATTTACGTGAACTGAAAGAGCCGATTGTGTTGCGACCATTACCTGGTTTGCCCGTGATTCGTGATTTGATCGTTGACATGACACACTTCTTTAATCAATATCATTCCATTCGTCCATACTTAATTAACAATTCACCACCACCTGAAAAAGAACGCTTACAAAGCCCAGAGGCTCGTGAAGAGCTTGATGGTTTGTATGAATGTATTTTATGTGCCTGCTGTTCAACATCGTGCCCATCATTTTGGTGGAACCCCGATAAGTTTGTTGGGCCAGCTGGCTTATTGCAAGCCTATCGTTTTATTGCAGACAGTCGCGATGAAGCAACCTCAGAGCGTCTTGACAATTTAGAAGACCCCTATCGTTTGTTTCGATGCCACACTATTATGAACTGTGTTGATGTCTGCCCTAAAGGTTTAAACCCAACACGTGCGATCGGCAAAATTAAAGAAATGCTTGTTCGCCGAACTGTTTAAAGCATGGCAACATTGACAGAGCTTGAGCGCGCTCGCCTTCGCTGGCGCGCTCGTCGTGGTTTACTAGAAAATGATTTAATTTTCACACGATTTCTTGATGTGTATGAAGAAAAGCTAACAGACGACCAAATTGCTGCATTAGCCATCATTTTTGAGCTGGGTGATAACCAATTACTCGATTTGTTGCTTGGGCGAGTAGAGCCTACAGGTAAACTAAATAACCCAGCGGTTTTAGAATTATTACAACAAATTAAAACACTACGACTTTCATTTTAGGAATCGCCATATGAAATTATCTGAAAACAAAGCGACCTTGTCGTTCTCTGATGGTCAACCTTCGGTAGAGTTGCCTATGTATTCTGGTAGCGTGGGTCCTGACGTGATTGATATTCGTAAGCTATACACCTCAACTGATATGTTTACGTATGACCCTGGTTTTTTGGCAACAGCAGCGTGTCAGTCAGCCATTACTTATATTGATGGCGACAAAGGCGAGTTGTTGTATCGCGGTTACCCTATTGATCAACTGGCAACTCAGTGCGACTTTATGGACGTCTGCTATTTGATTTTGAATGGCGAGTTACCCGATGAGAGCCAGAAAAAAGATTTTGATAATCAAGTCACCAAACATACTATGGTGAACGAGCAGCTGCATTTTTTTATGCGCGGTTTTCGACGTGATGCCCACCCCATGGCTGTATTAACCGGTTTAGTGGGTGCTTTGTCGGCTTTTTACCACGATTCAACTGACATTACGAACCCCCGTCATCGCCACATTTCAGCTATTCGTTTGATAGCAAAAATGCCAACTTTGGTTGCGATGGCTTATAAGTATTCACAAGGCCAGCCCTTTATTTACCCACAAAACAGTTTGTCTTATACCGGCAACTTTTTGCGCATGATGTTTGCCAATCCCTGCGAAGAATATGTGGTTAACCCTGTCGTTGAGCGTGCGTTAGACCGTATTTTTATTTTGCATGCAGATCATGAGCAAAACGCATCGACTTCAACGGTTCGTTTATGTGGCTCTTCAGGTACTAACCCTTTTGCAGCGATCGCTGCGGGTGTCGCTTGTTTGTGGGGCCCTGCGCACGGTGGCGCAAACGAAGCCTGCTTACACATGCTTGAGACATTGCAAGCCAATGGCGGCATTGAAAAAGTTGGCGAGTTCATGGAACAAGTCAAAGACAAAAATTCAGGCGTTCGTTTGATGGGTTTCGGTCATCGCGTTTATAAAAATTATGACCCACGTGCAAAACTGATGCAGCAAACGTGTAAAGAGGTTTTAAAAGACCTTAATCTTGAAAATGATCCACTCTTTAAGCTTGCAATGGAAGTTGAACGTATTGCGCTCGAAGACCCTTACTTTGTTGAACGCAAGCTTTACCCTAACGTTGATTTCTATTCAGGTATTGTTCAGCGTGCTATTGGTATTCCAACTGATCTGTTTACCGCTATTTTTGCACTAGCGCGCACCGTCGGCTGGATAGCGCAATGGAATGAGATGTTGTCAGACCCAGAATATAAAATTGGTCGTCCACGTCAGTTGTATGTTGGTGCGGCGCCAAGAGATATTAAGTAATTTTATGAATGAATTGGTTTTAGTTGTTTTGCTTAGGTTACACTGTAAGTAGATCTACCAAGGCTAGTCAAGCGCCTTCTGCTTTAGCTATCCGCAATTCGGTTAGGCCGTTTTCGCGGAAGGTTTTCCTGCATCGTTACGGGTGAAGCACCCGCCAAGGTGAAGCGTTATTATGTCGTCACAACTAGATTTATTGCAAAATTCGTACCTCTTCGGCGGCAATGCGCCCTATGTAGAAGAGTTATATGAGTCTTATCTTAATAACCCAGGGTCGGTTTCCGACAGCTGGCGTGCTTATTTTGATCAACTTCAGCATTTTCCGGCGACTGATGGTCAAACGACCACACAAGATCAAACGCATGCACCGGTGGTTGAATCTTTTGCGCAACAAGCCCTGCAAAATAAATTTTTGCGCCCGGCACCTACATCTGGTTTAAAAGCTGAAATTGAAGCCGCTACCCGACAAGTGCATGTGCAGTCATTGATTGCAGCGTACCGCACCTTAGGCTCGCGTTGGTCTGATCTTGACCCGCTTAAACACATTGACCGCCCAGACATTCCTGAACTTGAGCCCAGCTTTTATGGCTTGACCGAAGTTGATCTTGATCAGGTTGTAGCAGCCAACAATACCTACTTTACAACTGACAGTACCATGACGTTGCGTCAGATACTCAAAGCCCTAAAAGACACATACTGTCGGTCAGTCGGTGCTGAGTTCATGCATATTTCAGACCCGGTTATTAAGCGCTGGGTTCAACAGCGTCTTGAGTCAACGCTCAGCGCACCAGCCGTCACAAATGATCGCAAGCGCCATATCATGCAGCAGCTGACTGAAGCCGAGGGTCTTGAGCGGTTTTTGCATACGAAGTATGTGGGTCAAAAACGTTTTTCTTTAGAAGGCGGCGAAAGTTTTATTGCCGCGATGGACGAAGTCGTTAATCACTCAGGTGACGTTGGCATTCAAGAAATTGTTGTCGGTATGGCGCATCGTGGTCGTTTAAACGTACTTGTCAATATTATGGGCAAAATGCCGGGCGACTTATTTGCCGAGTTTGAAGGCAAACATAGCGACACCCTCAAAGACGGTGATGTGAAATATCACAATGGTTTTTCAAGCGATTTGTCAACACGGGGTGGCCCGATTCATTTGTCGTTGGCCTTTAACCCATCACATCTAGAAATTGTGAACCCAGTTGTTGAAGGTAGTGTGCGTGCCCGTCAAGAGCGTCGTGGCGACGTTAAGGGTAAGCAAGTATTACCTATATTAGTGCATGGCGATGCAGCGTTTGCTGGCCAAGGCGTTGTAATGGAAACCTTAAACTTAGCCCAGACGCGTGGCTACGGTACGGGTGGCACTTTCCATATCGTTATTAACAACCAAATCGGTTTCACCACGTCAGATCCACGCGATACCCGTTCAACAATTTATTGCACCGACGTCGCCAAAATGATCGAAGCGCCCGTGCTTCACGTTAACGGTGACGACCCTGAAGCAGTTGTTTTTGCGTGTGGTTTAGCGCTTGATTTTCGTATGCAGTTTGGGCGTGATGTGGTGGTTGATATCGTGTGTTTCCGTAAACTCGGTCACAACGAGCAAGACACGCCATCAATGACGCAACCTTTAATGTACAAGCGTATTGCTCAGCACCCTGGCACACGTGCGCTATACGCCCAAAAATTAGCCACACAAGGTGTTTTATCAGAAGATGAATCTGATCAAATGGTCAAAGATTATCGCCAATACATGGAAGATGGTCGACGCACAATTGAGCCTGTTTTAACTGACTATAAAAGTAAGTACGCCATCGACTGGAGCCCGTACCTCGCAGCTAAATGGACTGATCAGGCCGATACGGCGGTGCCTTTGTCAGAGCTCAAGCGTATTGGTGATCGCATTACAACCGTACCTGAAGCGTTTACGCCTCACCCCCTTGTTACTAAAATGTTAAATGACCGCCGAAATATGGCGCTCGGTGATCTCAACATAGATTGGGGTATGGGCGAGCATTTGGCTTTTGCAACATTGGTGGGTTCAGGTTATTCGCTTCGTATAACGGGTCAAGACTCAGGCCGGGGTACCTTCACCCATCGCCATGCCGTATTACACGATCAAAATCGTGAGCGGTGGGACGATGGCACGTATATACCCTTGCAAAATGTAGCCGACGGTCAGGCACCGTTTGTCATCATCGATTCGGTTCTGTCAGAAGAAGCTGTGTTGGCTTTTGAGTATGGTTATTCATGCGCAGACCCCAACACTTTAACCATTTGGGAAGCTCAGTTTGGCGATTTCGTTAATGGCGCCCAAGTTGTGATTGATCAATTTATTGTGTCGGGTGAGGCTAAGTGGGGCCGTCAGTCAGGTTTAACCTTGATGTTGCCACATGGTTACGAAGGTCAAGGCCCCGAGCACTCGTCAGCCCGTATTGAACGTTTCTTACAACTGTGTGCAGACAATAATATTCAAGTGGCACAACCCACATCAGGTGCACAAATATTTCACCTGCTGCGTCGTCAAATGATTCGTCAGTTCCGCAAGCCTTTGGTGATTTTTACCCCCAAATCGTTGCTGCGTAATAAAGATGCTGCGTCGCCATTGTCTGACTTATCTAGTGGTCGATTTAAACCTGTTATTGGCGAGGTTGATAAAACCATTAATGCCGATAAAGTAAAGCGGGTTTTAGTGTGCTCTGGCAAAATCTATTACGAATTGGTTCATGCGCGTAAAGAACGTGAGGCTGATCACATCGCTATTGTCCGTATAGAGCAGTTGTACCCATTTGCACATAAAACCTTTGACACTGAATTGCGTCGCTACTCTAAAGCGACTGAAGTGGTATGGGTGCAAGACGAGCCCCAAAATCAAGGCCCTTGGTACTACGTTCAACATCACTTATTTGACAACTTAGAAAAAGGTCAAAAGTTAGCTTATTCAGGTCGTGTGGCATCGCCATCGCCCGCTGCGGGTTACATGTCAAAGCATATTGAGCAACAGAAAGCAATTATCGAACAAGCTTTCGGTCGGTTCCGCACTTATGCGCTGACCAAGTAACACTGAGATTAACCGCACTTAAACCTTTTTAATAAGACGGAATTAATAATGGCCATTACCGATGTTGTCGTTCCCCAACTTTCTGAATCTGTTTCAGAGGCAACCTTACTCACCTGGAAGAAACAACCCGGTAGTATGGTGCAAGCTGATGAGATTTTGATTGAAATTGAAACTGACAAGGTGGTGCTTGAGGTGCCTGCACCAGCGTCTGGAGTTTTGACTGAAATCGTCAAAGGTGATGCAAGCTTGGTGACGTCGGGCGAGGTGATCGCCCGTATTGACTCAGAAGGTAAAGCAGCGGCGGCGGCTGCGCCCGTTGCAGCAGCAACCGAGCCAGCCACCGCAACACCCGCTTCAACGCCCGCTGCGACAGTTTCGGTTGCCGCGCCGGCGCCAACATCTACAGCCAGCGCAGGCATTGCATCGCCAGCCGCTGCCAAAATTTTGGCAGATAAGGGCATGGTATCAAGCGTTATCGAAGGGTCAGGGCGTGGTGGTCGTGTCACCAAGGCCGATGCCATCTCAGCCCAACCAGCGCCTTTAGCCACTCAAAACGCAACTGTTGCCCCAGCGGCCACCGGTTCGCCTAAACCTTCACTGCCCTCATTAGGCCAGTCACTTGACGGTCGTGTTGAGCAACGTGTACCCATGAGTCGTTTGCGATCACGGGTTGCAGAGCGCTTATTGCAATCGCAACAAGAAAATGCAATTTTGACCACGTTTAACGAAGTCAATATGCAAGGCATTATTGATCTGCGCAACCGTTATAAAGACAAGTTTGAAAAAGAACATGGCGTCAAGCTGGGTTTCATGTCATTTTTTGTTAAAGCCGCGGTTGCAGCCTTAAAACGTTACCCTGTTCTGAATGCATCGGTTGATGGTAAAGATATCATTTACCATGGTTACTTCGACATTGGTATTGCTGTGGGCAGCCCACGTGGTTTAGTGGTGCCGATTTTACGCAATGCTGATCAACTCACGCTTGCAGAAGTTGAAAAAACAATCGCTGATTTTGGTAAGCGGGCTGGTGAGGGTAAGCTTGGCATTGAAGAAATGACGGGTGGTACCTTCTCGATTTCAAATGGCGGGGTATTTGGTTCCATGTTGTCGACCCCCATTATTAACCCACCGCAGGCTGCAATTTTAGGGGTTCACGCGACCAAAGACCGTGCTGTTGTTGAAAATGGTCAGGTTGTGATTCGACCTATGAACTATCTTGCTATGTCATACGATCATCGCATCATTGATGGTCGTGAAGCGGTGCTGGGCTTAGTGGCAATGAAAGAAGCCCTTGAAGACCCACAACGCTTGTTATTAGAAATTTAATTCGGAAAGCTTAATGTCTACTCAACAATTTGATGTCATTGTCATTGGGGCTGGCCCTGGTGGTTATATTGCTGCGATTCGTGCAGCTCAACTTGGTATGTCGGTTGCATGTATTGATGCCTGGCAAAATGACAAAGGTGGCCCCGCTTTGGGTGGCACCTGCACGAACGTGGGGTGCATTCCTTCAAAAGCCTTGCTGCAATCATCAGAGCACGTTGAACAAGCACAACACCATTTTATTGATCACGGCATTGAAATTAAAGGCCTTTCAGTCAAGCTTGATCGTATGTTGGGTCGTAAAAATGAAGTGGTTAAACAAAATAACGATGGCATTCTGTATTTATTTAAAAAGAACAAAGTGCAGTTTTTTCATGGCGTTGGTACTTTCGCGGGCCAGGCCGACGGTGGTTGGCTCGTTAAGGTAGAAGGCAAAGCGCCGGTCGACTTAATCGGTCGCCATATTGTTGTCGCGACAGGCTCGGCTGCACGTGAGCTAGCCGCTTTACCCTTTGACGAAAAGCAAGTGCTGTCAAATGATGGCGCCTTAAATATTGAAGCGGTTCCCAAAAAACTGGGTGTTATTGGCGCTGGTGTTATTGGTTTAGAGATGGGTAGCGTGTGGCGTCGTTTAGGTGCTGAAGTCACAGTTCTTGAAGCCATGCCTGAATTTTTAGCTGCCCTTGACAAGCAACTTGCTAAAGAAGCCTTGAAAATATTTACTAAACAAGGTTTAAACATTCAACTTGGCGTCAAAATTGGTGACATCACCAAAACAGCGAAATACATTACAGTGCCCTATATGGCGGCTGATGGCACTGAACAAAAACTGGTTGTTGACAAGCTGATCGTATCAATTGGTCGCGTGCCTTACACCGCTGGCTTGAACGCAGAAGCTATTGGCCTTAAGCTTGATGCGCGTGGCTTTGTTGAAGTTGATGGTGATTGCCGTACCAACTTAAAAAATATTTGGGCAGTAGGTGACGTCGTTCGTGGCCCTATGTTGGCGCATAAAGCTGAAGAAGAGGGCGTTGCCGTTGCAGAACGCATAGCAGGGCAACATGGTCACGTTAATTTTAATACCGTACCTTGGGTTATTTATACTTCACCAGAAATTGCATGGGTTGGTAAAAATGAGGAAGAACTCAAAGCTGAAGGCCGAGCCATTCGAACGGGTTCATTCCCGTTCTTGGCAAACGGCCGTGCACGGGCTCTTGGTGATACCACTGGTTTTGTCAAGGTCATAGCCGATGAAAAAACTGACGAAGTATTGGGTGTTCATATTATTGGCCCTATGGCTTCAGAGCTCATCGCAGAAGCCGTCACCATCATGGAATTCCGTGGGGCCTCAGAAGATATAGCGCGTATTTGTCATGCCCACCCAACATTATCTGAGTCTTTAAAAGAAGCCGCGTTAGCAGTCGATAAACGTGCGCTTAACTTTTAACTAAGCATTTAGTGGTGATATTTTCTCTAAACGCTGATCTAATAAGCACCGGTTATAAAAAGCCGGTGTTTTATTTTTACTTATGAACGTTATTGAATATTACGAACAGTCATTAAAAGAGCGTGGTTTCAAACCCGACTCAGCGCAGCGCAACGCAGCCGAGCGGTTACAAACTTATTATGATGACTGGTCTGTTTATTTAAGTTATCGAACCAATGCAGTAAAGCGATTGTTGAATCATCCACCTATTCCCCGGGGGGTTTACTTGTGGGGTGGTGTGGGGCGCGGCAAAAGTTTTCTAATGGATGCTTTTTACAATACGGTTCCACTCAAACGAAAAACGCGGGTTCACTTTCATGAATTTATGCGCAGCGTTCATCGCGAGCTTAATGATGTAAAAGGCACAGAAAACCCGCTCGATGAGGTCGCTAAACGTATTTCTCGTCGTTACCGTCTAATATGTTTTGACGAGTTTCATGTGTCTGACGTAGCCGACGCCATGATTTTATATAAACTTTTAACCGGTTTATTTAAAAATGGCACTGAATTTGTGATGACATCTAATTATGAGCCCTGTGCACTTTATCCAGATGGCTTACACAGAGATCGCTTATTACCTGCGATTGAATTAGTTGAAAATAAAATGGATATTCTCAATGTTGATAGCGGCATAGACTATCGGCGCCTTGCTCTTGACAAAGTCAAAGCGTATCACTACCCAAATGATGCTGTAGCCGGTGCGGCGCTTAAGCATGCATTTGAAACGCTCTCTGATACACAGCCACTTGACCCCATATTAAATATTGAGCACCGAGAAATTAAAGCGATAGCTAGATCAGGTACGGTTGTTTGGTTTGATTTTGCGACCCTATGTGGTGGGCCGCGATCACAAAACGATTACTTAGAACTGGCCAACCGCTTTCAAACCATTGTTTTATCAGATGTGCCCTGCATGGGCCCACGTCAAGAGTCTGAAGCGCGCCGTTTTACTTGGTTAATAGACGTGTTGTATGACCACAACGTTAAAATGGTGATGTCAGCTGAATGTGAGCCTGACGCACTTTATACTGTTGGCCCTTTGTCAAACGAGTTTCACCGCACCGTTTCGCGTATTGAAGAAATGCAAACTAAAACTTACCTTGATCGCGAACGACGTAAAACTGTTACGCTTTGATGCAACAGCAATTTGGGGCAAGTTTTGCACCATAGCAATGGACTAACATCTAGCAAGATTTTTCAGTAGGCTGATTAATGAAAACGTGCGTATTAACAGGTATTACCACTTCAGGTACGCCACACTTAGGTAACTACGTTGGGGCCATTCGTCCAGCGGTTCAAGCTAGCTTGGCACCTAACACAGAAGCATTTTTCTTTTTGGCAGACTATCATGCCCTGATTAAGTGTGAAGACCCCAATCGTATTGCGCGCTCGCGCATTGAGATTGCAGCCACTTGGCTGGCTGCCGGGCTAGACCCGAATCATGTTTTTTTCTACCGCCAGTCTGACATTCCTGAAATTCCAGAATTAAGCTGGTTGCTAACTTGCGTAACAGGTAAGGGTTTAATGAACCGAGCCCATGCGAACAAAGCGTCGGTTGATTTGAATCGCGAAAAACAGATTGAAGACGATGATGGCATCACAATGGGTTTGTTTTCATACCCCGTCTTAATGGCTGCTGATATTTTGATGTTCAATGCCCATAAGGTGCCAGTGGGTCGCGATCAATTACAGCATATCGAAATGACCCGTGATATTGCCCAACGTTTTAATCATTTGTTTGGTGCAGGTCGCGAGCTATTTGTATTGCCAGAAGCGATGATTCAAGATGATATGGCTATTTTGCCGGGCCTTGATGGGCGCAAAATGTCAAAGAGTTATAACAATACTGTACCGTTGTTTGAAGGTGGTGAAAAAGCCCTTCGAACGGCTGTCGCTAAAATTGTGACCGATTCAAAAGGCCCTGGCGAACCAAAAGACGCTGACAATTCAAACTTATTACCTATATTTCGTGCCTTTGCTACACCCCGTGACGTTCAAAGCTACAAACAGGCGCTTACTCAGGGCATGGGTTGGGGTGACGCTAAAAAAGCCCTCTGCACCCAACTAGAAACAGTTTTAGCCCCAATGCGCGGTCGCTATGCAGACTTAATGGCACACCCCGACGATCTTGAAGACATTCTCATTAAGGGTGCGTTACGCGCGCGTGAGCGTGCTGCACCATTTATGGCTGAGTTACGCGATGCGGTGGGGCTAAGATCATTTAAATCTGAGTTACCAACACAGAAAAAAGCCGTCTCAATAAAACAGAAAACCCCTCGTTTCGTGAGTTACCGAGATACCGACCAACAGTTTAGGTTTCGGTTGCTTGATCAAGACGGTGCCGAACTGTTCGCATCATTACCGCACACAGACCCCAAGCAGGCGGGTGTTGTCATGCGTACCCTACAACAAGGTGCACAAGTGGTAACGGTTGAAGTTGAATCAGACCATCAGTTTGTGGTGCGTGTTGATAAGCAACAGATCGGCAAAAGTGTCGTGTTTGACACCACCACACAGCGCGATGAGGTCTTGCATAAAACCCAAACGGCGATAATGACGATTAGCCAGTTAGGCAGCTAACGCACAGCCCCCGTGTTTTTTTCAGGGTGATTTTTAACAGAATGCCCTCGCAATCGTGCTCAGTTCAGGTGTGGTGCATGATCTGCCGCGCACCTATCAAATCACCGTTTAAGCTGACTGAAAGCCCTAGCCATGGCGCTTTCTGCTTCGGGTTGAGCGGTGCCTTTAGCGCCTGATTTTCCCTGTGTGCTTGGGTTTTTGTTTGACCGTTGCCCCGCTTTAGCGTCATGACGTTCTGGGCTACTGGCTTGTGACCCACGACTACTCAGTGTGTCGTCATCAAGTCGCATTGTTAAAGCAATTCGTTTGCGGGCGGCATCGACTTCCATTACTTTAACTTTTACAGTTTGACCGACCCGCACGACATCACGTGGGTCTTGAACGAATTGAGTAGATAGTGCTGATATATGTACTAAACCATCTTGGTGCACACCAATATCAACAAACGCACCAAAGTTGGCGACGTTGGTTACCACTCCTTCTAAAGTCATACCCACTTTAAGGTCGTTTAGGCTTTCTATGCCTTCTTCAAAACGTGCGGTTTCGAATGCGGGGCGAGGGTCGCGACCCGGTTTTTCAAGTTCAGAGAAAATATCTTGAACTGTGGGTATGCCAAATTTATCATCAGTAAATAAAGACGGGCTTAATGATTGAAAATGACTTTTGTTACCAATGGTTTGCTTAATATCTAGTTTTAAATGCCCTAAAATTTTCTTCACAACCGAGTACGCTTCCGGGTGAACAGCCGAGGCGTCAAGTGGGTTGTCACCCCCAATTACTTTTAAAAACCCAGCGGCCTGTTCAAACGCTTTGTCGCCAAAGCGCGCGACTTCAAGCAGCGCCTTACGGTTTTTAAACGCACCTTTATTTTCACGGTGCGACACAATGTTTTGCGCTAAGGAACTGTTTAAGCCTGAAACGTGCATCAGTAGGGCGGCTGATGCGGTGTTCACATCAACCCCCACGGCATTCACACAATCTTCAACGATCGTGTCTAGTGCACCCATCAATTGACGTTGATTCACGTCATGCTGATACTGACCCACGCCAATTGCCTTAGGTTCAATTTTGACCAGCTCAGCTAAGGGGTCTTGTAAGCGGCGAGCAATTGACACCGCACCGCGTAACGTCACGTCAAGATTAGGAAACTCTTTAGCTGCCAGTTCAGAGGCTGAATAAATAGATGCCCCCGCCTCAGAGACCACGATGCGAGTCAGTTTTAAATCAGGGTTTGTGGTGCTTAAATGCGCAACCAGTTTTTCAGTCTCGCGCGATGCGGTGCCGTTACCAATAGCAACCAATTCAATGTTGTGGGCACGTGCCATGCGCGCTAAAGTGCTCAAACTACCATTAACGTCTTTGCGTGGTTCAAATGGGTAAATCGTGGCGGTTTCAAGCACTTTGCCGGTTACGTCAATTGCCGCAAGCTTTACGCCTGTGCGAATGCCGGGATCAAGCCCCAATACGGCTTTAGGGCCTGCTGGTGCCGCTAAAAGCAGATCTTTTAAGTTTGCACCAAAAACCCGTATGGCTTCAGTTTCAGCTGATTCTCGTAAATTAGAAATGAATTCAGTTTCAAAAGCCGTCAGCATTTTGACGCGCCATGTCCAGCGTGACACGTCACCCAACCAACGCGATCTGGCGCTTGCTTGCGGGGTAAATGCGTCGCTGGGTATGCTCAGCCGCAGGGCTAAACGTTCTACGCACGGGTGCGGAATGAGCGCATCTTCCTCGGCGGACAAACCAATGCGCAAATCAAGCACGTTTTGTTGACGGCCACGCAGCATTGCTAGCATACGGTGCGAAGGCACTTTACGTAGGGGTTCAGAAAAATTAAACCAATCACGAAAATTAGCCCCTTCAGCTTCTTTACCCTCAACCACTCGCGCATGTAAGAAGCCATGTTGCCAAACAAATTGACGCAAATCAGCCACTACATCAGCCATTTCAGCAAAGCGTTCGGCCAAAATATCGCGCGCACCCTCTAGCGCTGTCTTGGCATCAAGAATGTTCGCTTCGGTATTTAAGTATTGAGCTGCTAGCGCTTCAGGTTCGACCTTGAGGTCAAGAATGATGGCGTCAGCCAAGGGCTCTAAACCCGCTTCACGGGCAATTTGCGCGCGCGTCCGACGCTTGGGTTTGTAGGGGGCGTAAAGGTCTTCTAGGCGTTGTTTACTGCCTGCCTCGCGCAACGAGTTGGCTAAGGTGTCGGTCATGTGACCGAGTTGTTCGATTGAAATAATAATAGCTGTTCGTCGTTCTTCAAAGCTTGATAAATAATCTAAGCGTGTTTCAAGATTACGTAGCACTGTGTCGTCAAGCCCACCTGTGGTTTCTTTGCGATACCGTGCAATAAATGGCACGGTAGCCCCTTCATCAAGCAGACCCATCGTCGCTTCAATCTGTTGGCGTGCGACATTGAGTTCGGTGGCTAGTTGCGTCACAATGCGAGCACGAATTGTGGTTGGGTTCGAAAAATCAGGGCTTAATAAAATTGAAGTCATTCGTTTTGTATCTCACAGCGTTAATGTAAAAGCTTGGGCGATTGTGCCATAAGATGCAATTGACCATCGCTAGATGCTATTGATCACTGCGCGGGGTTATCATGCAATACACAATAAGATTATGAAAGTATGTTCGGAACTGATTTAGACGATATCTTTGCCTCTGAAGGCCCACTGGCTAAGCAGTCAGACCGCTACCGCATGCGTGACGCGCAGCGCGCTTTAGCCCACGATATTGCGCGCACCATTGAAAATCGTGGCACCCTCATTGCTGAAGCGGGTACAGGTATTGGTAAAACGTGGGCTTATTTGGTGCCAGCCATGATGGCAGGCGGCAAGGTACTTATTTCAACCGGCACCCGAACCTTACAAGATCAGCTCTACAGTAAAGACTTCCCACAAGTCAGGGCTTCACTTAATGTACCGGTTGTCACAGCCCTTTTAAAAGGCCGTAGCAACTACGTTTGTCACTACTATCTTGAACGCTTGCAAGACGACCCGCAAGGTTTAAAAGCGCGTGGCGAAGCTTATCAGTTACGTCAAATCGCTCAGTTCGCTCAGCGCTCTAAAACAGGCGACCGTGCTGAGCTGCAAACCGTACCTGAAGATGCCGACATTTGGTCACGTGTAACAGCCACCCGCGAAAACTGCTTGGGCCAAGAGTGCCCACATGTTAAAGAATGTTTTGTTTATAAAGCGCGTCGTCTTGCCCAAGAGGCAGATGTTGTTGTGATAAATCATGCTTTGTTCATGGCCGATATGGCTTTAAAAGAAGAGGGCATTACTGACTTGTTACCGCAAGCCGACATTATTATTTTTGACGAAGCCCATCAGTTACCCGAGACCGCTACGCGTTTTTTAGGAAAACAGATATCAACGCATCAAATCGTTGAGCTCGCTCGCCTCATCGAAGTAACCGGCTTGGCACAAGCTCGCGAAGCTGCCCCGTGGTCTGTTTTGTCGCAATCAATTGACAACGCTACAAAAGTATTACGACTTTCTTGTGCCGCCCTCGAACAACTGCCCGCAAAACGCGCGACGTCTGAAGCCATACCCGACCCGGTCGCGTTTGAGCAAGCGCGTGGGGAATTAGATGAAGCCTTGTCAAAAGCGCGCACTGCTTTGCTCAGCCAACAAGAACGTCACCCTGATTTAGCAGCGGCACTGCGTTCGCTTGATACCGTGCAAACACGTTTGTCGCAGTGGGGCCAATCGTCAGCCTTAGCGACAGTGGTGCATTGGCTTGAGTTGGGTTTGCATCATTTGCGTTTGCACAGTGCACCACTTTCAGTAGCCGAGCTTTTTACCAAAGAAACAGAAGTTGCCCAAGCACGTATATTCTTGTCTGCCACCTTGACTGTTAAAGGCGACTTTAGTCATTTTACGTCTCGCCTAGGCTTAGAAAAAGCCCAAACTGTTCGTTACGATTCGCCTTTTAGTTACCCAGAGCAGGCATTGCTTTATGTGCCCATGGGGTTGCCATTGCCTCAGGCGCCTGACTTTTTAAATCGGTTTGTTGATGCGCTGTTCCCGCTTATTCAAGCGGGCGAGGGCGCAACCCTGGTATTGTGCACGACGCTTAGAGCGGTTGAACGTGTTGCCCAATTATTAGCTGATCTGTATGAGGTCCATCAAATTGAATGGCCTATTTTGCGACAAGGCACACAAACCCGACGTTTTTTACTTGAAAAATTTCGCGACACCCCTCATGCGGTATTGGTAGGTAGCGCAAGTTTTTGGGAAGGCATTGACGTGGTGGGTAGTCAACTCACAACGGTTGCAATTGATAAGTTGCCCTTCGCTCCGCCAGACGACCCTGTCTTAGAAGCGCGTCTTAAAGTGTGTCGTCAAGAAGGGGGCAACCCATTTATGTCTTTTCAGTTGCCCGAGGCGGCTATTACCTTGAAGCAAGGCGCGGGGCGTTTAATACGCAGTGAACAAGATTGGGGTGTGTTGATGGTGGGTGACACCCGCTTGGTCGAAAAGCCCTACGGTCGCTTATTATGGCAAGGTTTGCCACCCTTTAAGCGCACGCGGGTGCTTGATGATGCCGTTAACTTTTTAACTATAAAACGTCAAAGCGCTAACGATTTAAAGTAAGCGCATCGGGTTCCATTTGCTGTATTTGTCGGGAAACCCATTAGCGATTAACGTGGTGTCAGGAAAGTTTTTAAGCAAAACACGCTCTGAATCTTGACTGAGCTCAGTTAGGCCCAGCTTTTGATAAGAAATCATCATAATGTAGAGCGCTGTTTCAGAGGCAGGCACCCCTTCAAACTCGGTAATGACGTTTTGAGCACGGTTTATTGCGGCAACATAGGCTTGCCGATCATAGTAAAAACGGGCTAAATGCACTTGGTGATCAGCCATAATATTGACCAACCAATTCATGCGTTTACGCGCATCGGGTGAATAGCGACTTTCAGGGAAACGTGTAATTAAATTATTAAATGCGTCGTATGACCTACGCAAGGCTTGGGGGTCGCGCTCTGAAGGGTCTTGTTGTGTAAAACGAGAAAAGACCGCACTGGGGGGCGTGAACAAAATAAGCCCCTTCAAATAGAGCATGTAGTCAGTGCCCGGGTGGTTAGGGTATTGCTGCTCGAAACGGGCAATGGTGGCAAGCGCTTGTTCAGCTTCGTTTTGCTTCCATTGCACATAAGCCAAATTAATCAGAGATTGCTGTGCAAAAGGCCCAAACGGAAATCGCGCCTCAACGGAAATAAACCGATCGGCTGCATCTTTGTAATTGCCATCGGCCATTTCACTTGACCCGTCTTGAAAGAGCTTTTCAACAGACCAGTTTGCAGTAGGGTCAATGTCTTGATTTTTAGATGCGCAACCACTGATTGCTAACAATAAAAAAGAAAAAACAATGACAGAGAATAAAGATGAACGTAAGCGAATTGAAAACATAGATTTGGTCAAACTATTTAGATAAGAGAAAATCACGCATGATCCCTTGGTGTTAGCATTTATACTTATTATAAGTTCTCAAAGCGTAACTAACGTGGTTTCAGAAAAAGAAGTACCCAATGATGACGAAGCAGCCCGTTTTGTCGTCCCAGAATCCCTTGCTGGGGTGCGTATAGACAAGGTTTTAGCCACGCTGATGCCCGAGCACTCACGCGGCCGCATACAAAACTGGCTTGAATCGGGCTATGTTCAGGTAAATCATTTGCCTGCTAAACCGCGTCAAACTACAAAATGGGGTGATTTAATTTCAGTTTGGGCACAGCCTGCCCCCGAAGATCTGGCTTATAACCCTGAAGATGTGGCATTCGATGTGGTGGGTGAGACACCGAATTGGCTGGTGGTGCATAAGCCTGTCGGGTTGGTCACGCACCCGGGTTCAGGTAATTGGGGTGGTACGTTACTAAATGGGTTGTTGTTTCGCTACCCAGAGCTTGCTAGCGTGCCTCGCGCAGGTATTGTGCACCGGCTTGATAAAGATACTTCGGGTCTTATGGTCGTTGCCCGCACTGAAATTGCCCAAACCCACTTGGTGAGGCAAATGCAGGTGCGAAGTGTGAGCCGAACCTATAAAGCTTTAGTTCACGGTCGCACCTTACCTCAAGGCACGATTGATCGTGCAATAGGGCGTGACCAGAAAGTGCCCGTTCGAATGACCACAGAAAACCCCAGTGCGCCTAAAGAAGCCATCACGCACTACCGCTGCATACGTGAAGGTCAATATGAAACCCTAGGTGTTTCAGAGCTTGTTTGTCGCCTTGAAACGGGGCGTACTCATCAAATTCGGGCACACTTGACCTGCCTAGGTCACCCCTTATTAGGCGACACCTTATACGGTGGGCGTCTAGCGGGGGCTATTAAGCGGCAAATGTTACATGCCCAATCTTTAGCTTTTGACGACCCACAAACGAATATGCGTGTGAGTTTTGATTCACCCTTACCAGCCGATATGCAAGCCATTGTTGACGCCACCATCTGGAATACTCTTTCTGCCTAAGACTGATGCCGACACCTGAAAATTTAACCATACCAATCAGTGGCTTAAGTGAGCGGGTGACAGGTTTTTGCACGACCCGTCAGGGGGGTATCAGCCCCGCACCTTATCAATCACTGAATCTCGGGTTGCATGTGGGCGACGACCCGCAAAATGTGTTGGCAAATCGAGCGATATTGAATGCATCTCTACCCATGCCACCCGTTTGGTTAAATCAGGTGCATGGCACCTCCGTGTTTGATGCGAACCAAATTTTTCAGTTGAATGCGCAACAATCTGTTCCCACCGCCGATGCCGCGGTCACCACGATCGTTAACCGTCCTATCGCTATTTTGACGGCCGATTGTTTACCTATCGTGATGGTCAACCAAGAGGGTACTGTTTTAGGGGTGGCACACGCAGGTTGGCGGGGTTTGGCTTTGGGCGTGCTTGAAGCTACTTTGCTCGCTCTGCAAAAGGCCAGCCCAGATATGCAAAACTGGTCTGCGTGGGTCGGTCCAGGTATTGGGGCGCAGGCTTTTCAAGTAGGTCAAGAGGTCTATGATACTTTTGCATCACAACATGCCGAATACCTCGTTTTTTTTACACCAGACCTCAACCAACCTAACAAATGGTTTGCTGATCTAGCAGGCCTTGCCGCGCATCGGTTGTCTTTGATGGGTGCACAATCAATTTATCAAAGTCAACGTTGTACAGTGGGCGAAGCACAGCATTTTTTTTCGTATCGACGTGACGGTAAAACCGGTCGTATGGCAACAGTTGCTTGGTTAAACGAGGCCTAATGGTTTTCACCATTGACAATCATTTGCAGACAGCGCACGATTTGCCATGGCGTTAAAGTGTAAAAATTGCTTGATAAGGTAGATATCTTGAGTACATCAAAACCAGCGCCTTTTGTCCAACCGTTGGGCTTAAGTAAAGACGATGCTGCCGTTATTCAAAATGAGTTTATGGCTGAATGGCAAAAGCTGTCGCAATCAGCAGTTAATGGCCATTTAAAACCGGTAAAAGACCGACGCTTTAAAGCTGAAGCTTGGGGCGCGAGCCCCATGCACTTAATGATGGCGCATTTGTATTTATTGTCTGGCCAAGCCATGCAAAAAATGGCTGATGTGGTGCAAGCCCCCCCCGCAGTCAAAGATAAATTAAAATTTTCTGTCATGCAGTGGGTTGATGCCATGTCGCCAGCCAACTACTTGGCTACAAACCCCGAAGCGCAAAAAGCGCTCATTGATTCAGGTGGCGAAACCATTCGCGCGGGTATGGCCAATTTTATGGCTGATCTGAAAAAAGGCCGCATCAGCCACACTGATGAAAGTCAGTTTGAAGTGGGTGAAAACTTAGCCAACACAGCAGGTCAAGTTGTTTTTAAAAATAAGTTTTTTGAACTCATTCAATATACGCCCCAAACGGCTACTGTTTTTCAGCGCCCATTACTCATGGTGCCACCTTGTATTAACAAATTTTATATTCTTGATCTGCAGCCCGATAATTCTTTTGTTCGTTACATGGTTGGGCAAGGTCATACCGTTTTCATTACGGCTTGGCGCAACCCCCTTGAAAACGACAAAGATGGTATTCAAAAAGCCACGTGGGACGATTACTTATCAGAGGGCATTTTGAAAGCCATCAGTGTCGTGTCTGAGATCAGTGGTCAAAGCAAAATCAATACACTGGGCTTTTGTGTGGGCGGCACCATGTTAGCTAGCGCCTTAGCGGTTGCAGCGGCGCGTAAGTCGCACCCAGCTGCTTCAGTCACCTTATTGACTACTATGCTTGATTTTGATGATGTGGGTGTTTTAGGCGTGTTTGTTGACGAAGCCAGTGCAGCGCGAAGAGAGCATCAGATTGGTGAAGGCGGTCTGATGGCAGCCCGCGAATTGAGCAATACTTTTTCGTTTTTACGGCCAAATGAGTTGGTGTGGAATTACGTCGTTTCAAATTATCTTAAAGGTGAAACACCCGTTTCATTTGACTTGCTTTACTGGAATGGTGACGGCACGAATTTACCAGGCCCGTTCTTCACTTGGTATTTTCGTAACATGTACCTAGAAAATAAACTACGTGAACCGAAAGCGCTGACCTGTTTAGGTCAAAAAATTGATTTGGGAGCAATTAAAACACCCACTTATTTATACGCCTCACGAGATGACCATATCGTGCCTTGGCGATCTGGTTACAAGTCAAGTCACTTATTGAAAGGTGAAAACCGTTTTGTTTTGGGTGCATCAGGTCATATCGCCGGGGTGATTAACCCGCCAGAAAAAAATCGCCGTAATTATTGGGTTGCTGGCACCAAGGCAGCAGGTGCAAAAGCCCTATCTGCTGAAGAATGGTTCGGTTCTGCAACAGAAGTTCAAGGCAGTTGGTGGCCTGATTACACCGCTTGGCTGGCTGATTTTGGTGGGCATAAAGTTAAGGCATCAGCTACTTTTGGTAACAAAGAATATAAACCTATTACAGCCGCCCCAGGTACATACGTAAAAGTGCGCGCGGAATAGGAAACAATCTTGCATTTACTTTCTAAGCAATTATCTTTTTAGCACCCAGATGTTAGAGTAAATAGCATTCACATTACCTAGCAGTCACAGTATTTAGCAGTCACAGTATTTAGCGGTCACAGAACTTAGCAGTCACAGCTATTAGTTTTCACAGCACTAAGTAATCAAAACCATTATTATGAATAACGCTCACTAAACGTAAAAAAATACGTGTGATAACAACTAAAGGAGATCTAAAACATGGCAAATCGAGTCGCATACGTAACCGGTGGTATGGGTGGAATTGGCACCGCAATATGTCAGCGTTTAGCTAAAGAGGGCATGACCGTCATTGCCGGTTGCGGGCCAAGCCGCGATTTTAAACAATGGCTTGATCAGCAAACAGCACTAGGCTATAAGTTTTATGCTTCTGTGGGTAATGTAAGCGACTGGGAATCAACCGTTGAAGCCTTTAAAAATGTTGTAAGTGAGCATGGGCCAGTCGAAGTTTTAGTCAATAATGCAGGTATTACACGTGATGGTATGTTCCGTAAAATGACGTTAGACGACTGGCGCGCAGTGATGGATACAAACCTCAACAGTATGTTTAACGTGACCAAACAAGTGCTAGACGGTATGGTCGAACGCGGCTGGGGTCGAATCATCAACATCAGCTCAGTGAATGGTCAAAAAGGTCAATTTGGTCAGTCCAATTACGCCACAGCAAAAGCGGCTATTCATGGTTTTTCAATGTCGTTGGCTCAAGAGGTAGCCAGTAAGGGTATTACTGTGAACACTGTTTCTCCTGGTTATATTGGTACAGATATGGTTCGCGCTATTCGCCCAGATGTACTTGAAAAAATCATTGCCACCATTCCGGTTAAACGTTTAGGTGAACCGTCTGAAATTGCATCAATTGTTGCCTGGATAGCGTCAGAAGATGCGGGTTTTTCAACAGGCGCAGACTTTTCATTAAATGGCGGCCTGCATATGGGTTGATAGCCAAGTTCGGGGGAACTTGCAAGTTTAAAAATATAAACCTAGGAAATCAGATGACAGATGCTGCGGTTGATGCAACAGAACGGTTAATAAAAAAATACCCTAATCGTCGGTTGTACGATACCAAAACCAGCGCGTATATTACGTTAGCTGATGTTAAAAAATTAGTGGTCGATAACCAGCCTTTTAAAGCGGTTGACGCCAAATCGGGTGAAGACCTCACCCGCAGCATACTGTTGCAAATTATCTTAGAGGAAGAAAGCGGTGGCGTGCCCATGTTTTCTTCTACGATGTTGTCGCAAATCATTCGTTTTTATGGCGGTTCCATGCAAGGCATCATGGGTTCATATCTTGAAAAAAATATTGATGCCTTTAAAGAAATTCAAGATCGTATGACTGAGCAATCTTCTCAACCTTATAGCAATCAATTTGGTCCTGAGGCATGGGCACAATTTATGAGTTTGCAATCACCCATGTTGCAAAATGTCATGAATAATTATGTTGATCAGAGTAAAAGTTTGTTTGTGCAAATGCAAGACAAAATGCAAGATCAAACACGAAATATCTTCACTGGTTTCCCATTCAAACCCAACGAATAATATCGGCTGTGGTGTGTAAATGACAAGCACACATCAAGCGCTTCCTTACTTCAGAGAAATTGTTTTATTTCTCGTTTTAGCGGGTGTTTTAATACCGCTTTTAGGTAAGTGGCGCATCAATCAAGTGCTAGGTTTTTTAGCCGCTGGCGTGCTAGTGGGTCCCTTTGGCGCGGGTCGCTTATCGCAAGACTGGCCTGTGATGGCTTGGTTTACATTTCCGCGCCAAGAATCAGTTGCTTCTTTAGCCGAGTTGGGCGTTATTTTTTTAATGTTCACAATCGGTTTAGAGCTTTCATTTAAACGTCTCATTACGTTAAGGCACTGGGTGTTTGGGGTCGGCTTGTTGCAAATGAGTTTGACCACTTTTTTTGTCGCCGTGCTTTGTATCATCATTGGGTTCAGCGCGCCTAATGCACTGATGATTGGCTTAATTTTGTCATTTTCATCAACAGCGGTTGTGATGCAGCTACTGAGGCAACGTAAAGAACTGTCAACGCCTATGGGCCGCTCAGTATTTTCAACGCTTTTAATGCAAGATTTAGCGGTTGTACCCTTGTTGCTCACAATTGGTCTTCTGGGTGTAAGCGCTCAAGAACAAAATACAGCGTTGAATTGGTACAGCACGCAGGGTGTGTTTTTTCAAATTTTGCTTGCACTGATTAAGGCTGTAGCAGTCGTCAGTGTGATTTATTTTCTGGCACGTAAAGTTCTAGGGCCACTTTTTTTCTGGCTGGGTTCAGAGGGTAACGCTGACTCTTTTGTAGCGTTGACCTTGTTGGCGACTTTAGGTATTTCAGCACTGACTTGGTTAGTGGGGTTGTCTTTAGCAATGGGCGCCTTACTGGCTGGGTTGTTGTTGGCTGAAACAGAGTTTAGACACCGTGTTGCTTTAACTATTGAACCGTTTACAGGCTTGCTATTAGGTTTGTTTTTTATGTCGGTCGGCATGGGGGTCAATTTAATTGAATTATTTGATAACTTACCGACTATTGTGTCGTTATCAATTTTGCTCATGTTGAGTAAAGCGGCGATTGCTGCGTTCGCCTTAAAAATGGGCGGTATGCGTTGGGCAACGGCAATTGAGGGTGGGGTATGGTTAGGGCAAGGTGGCGAGTTTGCGTTTGTGGTAATTGCAGCGGCTTCAGTCAGCGGTTTCTTAAATGCAGAGGTGGGCCAGTCTCTCATGCTGCTGGTGGCTATTTCAATGTTCTTAACACCCTTGGCAGGCAAACTAGGGCGTTTATGCGCTAGAAAACTTGACCATCACTTTCCGCCACCCGATGATGTGAACGCCCCGAGCGCGTTGAAAAGTGATCACAAGGGTCACATGATTATTATTGGTTTTGGGCGCGTAGGCCAGGCTGTGGTTGATGCCCTGGAAAGCCAGCACATTCCCGTCTTGATTATTGATCGTGATGTTAATTTGGTACGAAAGTATGCTGACAAACACCCCATCTTTGTGGGCGATATTGCGCACGACAACTTGCTTACAAAACTTTCACCTGAGCGTGCAATGGGTGTCGTGCTAACGCTTGATCTAACTGAGGCTTCATTAAGTGCGTTGGCCTATATCAGGCGTTTTTATCCTCACTTGCCTGTGATTGCGCGTGCGCGCGATGATGCCCATGCAAAACGATTATGCGCAGCCCATGCCACCTCAGTTGTGCCGGAAACACTTGAGGCAGGTTTACAGCTTTCAAGTATGACCTTGGCTGCGGCAGGTATTCCAGAAGATGCAGTTTTACAATGGGCTGCCGATCAGCGCGAAATGAGATATGCTTTAATTAGAAGTCAAAAAGATAGCGGGATCAACGCGGGCGTTGTTTAAACTCACATTCCAATGCAGGTGAGGGCCAGTCGCTCGACCGGTTGCACCCACTTTGCCAATGATGTCATAGCGGTTTACGACATCACCCTCTTGTCGATCAACACTAGATAAGTGACAAAACATACTGATTAGGCCTGAGCCATGGTCTACAAAAATAGTTTTGCCATTAAAAAAATAATCACCCACCAAAATAATTCGACCCGACGCAGGCGCTTGAACCGGCGTGCCAGTGGGTACAGCAAAATCGAGTCCTGAGTGAGGGTTGCGTGGTTCACCATTAAAAAAACGTTTTAAACCAAAGGGGCTAGAGAGTCGCCCCTTAACGGGTGGGTTGAATAAAATATTTGAGGGGATTTTGTTTGAAAATATGGCGTACGCTTTATTTTGTAACGCCAGCTCTTTATTGATGCGCGTTAAATCAACTGGCTCGGGGTTCACTTGGCGTTTGTTTTTAAGCGTGATGTGTTGTGCGGGGTATGTTTTGTCTCGCACATTAAACGAACCGACTTGAGGTGATTGCACCGCATCGGCTTGAATGCTTTCAAGTACAGTTTGAATGCGCTGCTTATCTTGATTAGCTGGACTTTTTTCCTCTATAGGTTTGTTCAAAAAAGACAACTGATAAGTGCCAGGTTGCGTATCAAGCGACAGCCCCACAACGGCGTACCACTGGTTTTGATGAGCCAACACCAAGACTTCATAGCCTTTAAATGTAACCTTTGGTGGTATTAATGCTTGACCCAATGGCACAACGGCCACGCCGCCAGGCACAGCTTGGTTAAGCTGCTTAATCGCTTGCGCGTTTATGGGCGAGGCACTATTAGCCCAACTGGGTGGCGGCACAAGCAAAGTTAAACCAAACCAACTGGCCCCAACAAGTGCTTGGCGTCGCGTTAGAACGATAGAAGATACTGAACGGGGTTGTCTGGACATGGGCCAAGTTTGCAAACCATCACGGTGCTAACTGTGTTGGCTAAGCTTAAAATTAAAAACAATGAAATGATCAGTATGGCAACCCAGCCTAGTCTTTGCTGACGAGGGGGGGTAAAGTTTTTACGGTCGACACAAAGCATCACGGCTGTGAACGCAATCACCATGACAAATGAAATGAAACCCCAAGTATAAAAATGTAAACCATACAGATTTGAGCCATAGCCAGCATCACCGGGTGCAATATGCAACAGTATTTGCCGCATTGAGGTGCCTGCACCGGCAAGTGCGCCCATAATAGCCATGGCATAGTGCACAGTCGAGGCCCCAAACTGAGCGTTCAACATAAAGCCCATGCCAACTAAAATAAGCCCAAGCCTTTGTAGTTGACACAAAGGGCACGGTAGTTCGTTAAAAGCGAGTTGGTAAAAAAAAGCAATTAACAGCGAAACACTAACACCTAGCAGGGCTAATAAATTAAGTGAATAAGAAAATCGATGCTCAACAGGGCTAGCAAGTGAATAAGAATTAAACATAAATTAACCTAAAAAAAGTCATGTGCATGTACTGATGCGGTTAGATTAAAGCGAAATATTCAGTGCGTCGGTCATGTGATATGACATCCATGCGCACATGATGACAAGCGTCACGGCCCAAGTGCCAATTGCCGCTGTGCGCATGCCTTTCATGGCTAAGAAAATACCAATTAAAGCGGTTAAAAAAGGTAGCATCATGATCATGTCGTATCTTCCTCAATCTGTATTTGAATAATGTAGCATGCTGATTTTTAAGGACCAACTGATTAATAACTCTTAATTAAACCTGAGTTGCGCTTCAAATGGGTCGCCTGTCTTGATGACGGCACCTGCTCCGCTAGCTACAACCGCATTCATTGCAAAGCATATTTCACCATTCATTGATGCCAAACGACGATAAGCAGCTAAGGTATCGTTAACTTCTGGTGAACTGATTGCTGTGAAAGGGTCAATATTTGGAATGGCACAGCGTGTGCAAGGTTTGACCATATCAATAACAACGGGGCTTGTGGAAGTATAAATAGTGAGTTGTTCAATAAAATCTTCTTCATGGGCTTCTAACCCAGCTAAAACAATATTGGGGCGAAACCGCAAGGCGTCTATAGGTTCGTGCCCGCCTTGAACTAACCGATCATTCAAATCAGTTATTGATGAATCGCTCAAAATATTTATACCGTACCCATCGCTAAACAAGTTTGGGGCAGGGGCGAGAGCTGTACCCGATAAGTCAGCAAGTCTTGGGTGTGACAAGTGGGCTTGAACCAATCTAAATGATTTACCGGGAACGTCTAAGAACTGGTTTACCCATTTTGCAGCCGCCTCACCACAATCAATAGCAGTAACCGTGTCACGCCAGATTTGAACGGAAACTGTGTTGTGACCGCTCGCTTGAACCCAAGGTACATAAAGTTCAGCTTGGTTGGGGGCATTTAAAATTAGACCCGCGTGACTCGCTTGTGCCTGAACCCAAACCAGATGGGGAATTTGACGCTGAGTAATGAAACGCCCGGTTTCATCAACAAAGAGCCACTGCCGATCATATTGCAACCCGACTTCAGTGGCCACTGACTGAGTGATTCGGTTACCCGCCCCACCTTTGATCGGAAATTGATAAAGCGCTTGAACTGTGCCCGTTAAATCAGCCTGCATGGTGTGTTGAGCCTTATAAATAGGTGAACGTAACGTGAATGTATTGTTTTTTTCAGGCAACTGATTTTTACAGTGGATGTTAAGTTTGAAGCC
>JBDNHM010000378.1:0-1030 GCA_041688825.1 Burkholderiaceae bacterium
TATCAGTACTTCATATCAGTACTTCATATCAGTACTTCACTGCACTTTCGCATTTAGGCACCATTGCGCCCTAAATGCCTCATCTACTTTCACTTTAAACCAGCGTCCACCATCTCGCGCCTTGTATAAAGGCTGCATGTTAGCGATAAACGACCAACGCTGAACGTCGTAGTCTTGTATGCGAACCCAATAGGTTCTATTGGGTGTTTGGCACATACGCGGTATCAGTTCATCATAATCAACTAAAGTATCTTGCCCCAGCGTGGGGTTAAATTCAGCTGCATCGGCTAGCTCGTGGCGCCAATTGTCGCCTTTGGTCAGGGTATTCCAATGCGTAACAACCCATGCGGGTTGTTTACTGCCCGTATAGAAAGCGCTGTCAAACGGGTAAATATCAATAAAAATAAAGCCATCATCTACCGTTTGTTCGCTTTGAATCAGCTCTGCAAATGGTTTGGTACTGTCTTTTTGAACAAACAAAAAGATTGTTAAGGCTATTACGCAGGTTATAGCACCGGCAATAAAAAAGGTCAGTATCTGTTTGTAAACTTGGTTGTGGCGCAAACCTTTTAAACCAGCAACCAATGCCTCAGCCATAAGTATGGCTAAGGGGGGTATAACAGGTACGGTATAACCGATCAGTTTAGAAGCGGGAATTGAAAAAAACACAGTTATCAATATGATCCAGATCATCATTAAGGCAAACCACTGCGCGTAACCCGCATAACGAACCGCAGCACGCACAGAGGGTCTGATGAACTCAAGTAGGGCTAGCGACCAAGGTAGCGTAAAACCCAGTAGAACAGGTAAGAAGAACCACCAAGGTTGTTGCTGATTAAACCCACTGGTTAAAAAACGCTCAAAATGTTGAACCACAAAAAAGTAATGAAAAAAACCACTATGTTGAACTTCCATGGCAATAAACCACGGTAGGCCAACCAACAAAAATGATAGCCATACACCAGGCGCTAAAAGCACGGCAAAGCCTTGCCAACGTCGTGTTGCCAGCAACCAGAAAAACAAAACGCCA
>JBDNHM010000379.1:0-6925 GCA_041688825.1 Burkholderiaceae bacterium
AACTAAAACTAAACCCTTAACGTTTTAAAATTTAATTATTAGGTGCCGCTAACATCCATGTGACCATTGTTGTTGTGTCAGCTTCAGAAACTTGTGGGTGGGCTGGCATCGGTATGGAACCCCAATTACCTGCACCTCCATTTTTGACCTTTTTCACCATCAGCGCAACTGCATCGGGGTTACCCTTATATTTTGTAGCAACCTCAAGAATCGATGGGCCTACCATTTTTGAATTGGCTGCATGACACGCTGCACAATTATTTTTGGTAAATAGCTCTTTGGCTGCAGCGCCTGTGCTGGCTGTACCCGCTGGCGCAGCAGCCATGGCAACCACCTTCATTTGATAACCTGCACCAGGTAATTTTGCAAGTGGTGGCTGCGTTGTATCTGCGCCACGGGTTGGGCCGAACATACGGTTTTGTGTGGCGATGTTGCCATGTGCATCACGCGCAAAATCAGGTAATGATGACGTAATTTTGACTTCTTTCACACAGTTGTTTATACAGGCGACAGCATTCACGTCGGGCTTACCATCAACTGTTCGCATACCGTGATCAAGTGTCATGCCATTACGATTAGGCATGCGATTTTGTATTTCGGCGATGTTGTCGTTACTCAACGTGAAATCTTCTGGCACGACCTCTGCTAAATTTAAAATGTAAGCCAACACTGCATAAGTGTCATCGGGTGTAAGCGAACGCGGTTCATTCCAAGGCATGGCTCGATAAATATAGTCATACAAGGTTGAAATCGTAGCAACCTTCATCATGGTGGTTCGTTGTGGTTGCGAGTTTGTAACCAAGGCAAGCACATGACCTGTTTCTTGGTCTTTTTTAGTGGTGCCCCCCACTATTGGGGTGAATACTTCGTTTGATTCGCCAAAAGCACCGTGACAACTGGCACACTTATTTTCCCAAATAACAGTGCCCTGCTCGACGGTACCTGAACCCTTTGGCAAACCTTTAAAGTCTGGTCTGACATCAATATTCCAAGCATTGACTTCATTAGCAGTCGCAGCGCGACCGACACCTGGGTATGACGATGTATTTTGGGCCCAAACGCTAGTTGTACCCAAAACAAAAAGTGCCGCAACCGCTAGGGGTTTAACCAAGTTGAACATTGCTCACCTCACCGTTCGTATCGATTTTCCAAGATTGAATCGCGTTGTTATGATAAACAGAGCGGGTACCGCGCACCTCACGTAGTTGACGAATCGACGGTTGAACGTAACCGGTTTCGTCAATCGCACGCGACTGCACAATGGCGCTTTTGCCGTCCCACACCCAATCAATATTGAAGCGTGTTAGGGCTTTGGTTTGAATAGGTGCTTCAAGACGTGTTTCGCGCCAATTGTTACCGCCATCGGTTGAAACATCTACACGTTTAATTTTGCCTCGACCCGACCAGGCTAGGCCCGTAATATTATAAAAACCTGTTTCAAGCAGTTGCTGGCCGCCTGAAGGGGTAGTGATCACTGATTTACATTCTTGAATAGACGTGTATTGACGGTGTTGGCCACCTGGCATCGAATCAATGTAGTGAACAGCCTCGTCTTTAGTGGCCCAAGGTTGGTCACCTACTTCGATACGGCGCAACCACTTGACCCAACTGACACCCTGCACACCGGGCACAACCAAACGTAAGGGGTAACCATTTTCTGGGCGCAGCATTTCGCCATTCATGGCCCAGGCCACCATCACGTCATCAATTGCC
Organism: Burkholderiaceae bacterium; assembly: GCA_041688825.1. Classification (GTDB taxonomy): domain Bacteria; phylum Pseudomonadota; class Gammaproteobacteria; order Burkholderiales; family Burkholderiaceae_B; genus Algicoccus. The sequence goes on from JBDNHM010000379.1 coordinate 1,714, forward strand.
GTTTCGATAGGAATGGTGCGAGTCATGCCCGAACCATCATTGCCCTCAGCCAGCACAAATTTACCTTTGGTTTTGTCGTACCCTGCCATATCAAGTAGCAGCGACAACGGCACGCCTGTGAACTCACAGCAGGACAACATGCCGTGTGTATATTGAACGGTGGGTACCGCGACGTTACCCCATTCCATACCTGTATTGGCGCCACATTCAATAAAGTGCACCCGCGATACGGCAGGCAAACGCATGAGGGCGTCCATCGTGAACACCATTTCTTTCTTGACCAGACCGTTAATCATTAAACGGTGCTGATTGGGGTCAATGTTGTACCAACCTTGATGGTGACGTTCAAAATGCAAGCCATTTGGTGTAATGATGCCAAAGAAGCCCTGCAAAGGCGCAAAAGAAACAGAGGCCGCAGACACCCGCGTTAAACCAGGCGACTCACGCCTTTGTAGATATTTTTCATAAATTGAGGGCTCGCCGTAAGGCTTGACAGCCACCGGTTGCCCTAAAGTGGTTTGCCACATTTGTTTGGTAATAATGGCTGGGTCATCAGGACCATTTTGCGCTAGGGCTTTTGCAGAAAAACCCGATGCACCTGCACCTGCAACCAATGCACCTAAAAAGCTTTTACGTAGAAAACCACGACGTGTATCGTCAAGCCCGCTGGCTAAAACATCGGTGGCAAAATTGCTCGACAAAAAGTTTTCCGGTGCGCGTTTTAAGCGACCCAGTTTGCGAGAAATATAGTCAGCACTCACGCCAGTCTCCAGAGATAACAACAGGACAAATTTAAACTGATTAAAAATAGAAATTTTTAGCTATATGTTTATACGATAAAGTAATTTATATTATGTATATAATATATAATGGTAAACCCTTAAACGTAAATATCTATTAAAAAAATGGCTAAACTCTCTTATCATCGCAGTATGTAAGGATTCTTTAATTATTTCCGGAGATAATTTTGAATCGTGATTTTATAAATGAAGCGGTGTCTCTTAACCCACCCAGCCAACAATCACGTCGTACATTTATTAGAAATGCAACAGCAACGGGCATTATGGGTGGCTTTGCGTTGGCTGCTGACCCCGTCATGAGCCAAGTCATCGCTACAGATTTTGACGGTATTGAAGGTAACGAAATTCATGTCAAAGAAAACGGTGTTGAACTTTACGCCTATATGGCCAAGCCCAAAAATGCCAAAGGCCCTTTGCCTGTCGTGATTGTTGCAAGCGAAATATTTGGTGTACATGAGCATATTGCAGATATGGCCCGTCGTTTTGCAAAGCTTGGTTATATGGCCATAGCACCCGATTTTTTTACACGTACAGGCGACCCCATATCAATGGGCACTATTGCAGAAGTAATGAGTAAGATCATTTCAAAAACGCCAGACAGTCAAGTAATGGGTGACATTTCAGCTTGCTTAGCCTGGGCTGGAAAAAATCAAGGTGACCTGAATAAAGTTGGCATCACTGGGTTTTGTTGGGGTGGCCGAATCACTTGGTTAGCCTGCGCTCAAATACCACAAATGAAAGCAGGCGTGGCCTGGTATGGGCGCTTGGTGGGTGACAAATCTGACAACTTCCCATTACACCCCGTTGATATAGCAGCGACTCTTAAAGCCCCTGTGCTTGGGCTTTATGGTGGCGATGACCCTGGCATTCCACTTGATACAGTTGAACTCATGCGTCAAGCATTAACTTTAGCGTCAGCCACAAACCCCGCAGCTAAAAAATCAATGATTGAAGTTTACGCACAAGCACCGCACGCATTTAATGCCGATTATCGCGCCAGTTACCGAGCAGATGCCGCAAAAGATGGTTGGCAAAAATGCTTGGCATGGTTTAAATCTAATGGAATATCTTAAACATTTGCTTAGATGAAATATGTATTTTACGGAGACAATGCAATGAAAAAAATGATGAAAATAAAAATGGCTTTTGTATTAACTGCGATGACCGCTGCCATACCCTTGAGCGTTTTAGCCCAGTCAAATTCGGCTGAGCAAATTTACAACCAGAGTTTGGCTGCAACCTGTGCAAGTTGCCACGGTACTGGCGGTGTGAGCGTGGCCGGCGCCAACATGCCTAAAATAAGTGACTTGACACACGATCAAATTAAAAAGAGCTTAATAGAATACAAAACGGGCGCACGCCAAGGCACCATCATGCCCCAATTAGCTAAGGGCTATACCGATGAACAAATCAATGTCATTGCTTCAGTGCTTGGCAAGAAAAATTAAAAGGAGCTTTCCATGAATCGTCGTCTTTTTATGGGTCAAAGTGCCGCACTGATTGGTGCAGCGTCAGCATTTCCAGCATTTGCAGCACAAGCTAGCAACTTGCAAAAGGCAAAAATTATTGTCGTCGGCGCGGGTTACGGTGGTGCAACAGCAGCTAAATATTTACGCACCCTTTCAAACAACAGCGCTGACGTCACATTGATTGAACCACAGGGTGAGTTTGTATCTTGCCCCATTTCAAATCTAGTCGTGGGGGGCTCACAACAGATTTCTGCTTTAACAACCCCTTATGATGGGTTAGTTAAAAAGTATGGCGTCAAAATGGTCAAAGACAGCGTGAGTAAAATTGACCCCGTGAAAAAAACAGTTCAACTGGCCTCAGGTGCTGTGATGCCTTACGACAAACTTATTTTGTCACCGGGCATTGGTTTAATGTTAGATAAAGTTGATGGCCTAGCAGAAGCCAACAAAGCAGGCATCACTTTGCAAGCCTGGAAAGCAGGCCCCGAAACCGTTGCACTTCATAAGCAACTTGCTGAAATGCCTGATGGTGGTGTGTTCGCTTTATCCATTCCACTTGCACCTTATCGTTGCCCACCCGGGCCTTACGAACGAGCCTGCCAAGTGGCTAATTACATGAAGAAAAATAAGCCAAAATCAAAGGTTGTGGTATTTGATGCGAACCCAGGTATAACGTCTAAAGGCAAACTGTTTCAAGCCGTTTGGGACAATGAATATGCAGGTTTAATTGAATACCGACCTAACTCAAACGTAATTGGTGTTGACGCCAAAACTAAAACGCTCAAATTTGAATTGAGTGATGATTTTCAAGCTGCTGTGCTAAACGTTTTACCCCCCATGCGTGCCGGTGGCTTAGTCGTTGATACCGGTTTAGCCAATGCTAATGATCGTTGGGCGCAAGTAAACTTTTTAAACTTTGAATCAACTGTTGCGAAAGATATTCATATATTAGGTGATTCAATTCAAGTAGCCCCCGCGATGCCTAAGTCAGGTCATATGGCTAACCAACACGGTAAAGTTGCCGCAGCTGCGATTATTTGTGAGTTAAGTAACTACCCTGTCAACCCAAACCCAGTGGTTACGAACACCTGCTACAGCTTTGTAAATGACCGAGATGTTGTTCACGTGGCGAGTGTGCACCAATACGATGCAGTAGAAAAAACTTTTAAAACGGTACCGGGCTCTGGTGGTTTGTCACCTGAACCAAATGCGCTTGAAGGGGTTTACGCCTGGGGCTGGGCCAAGAATATCTGGTCAGATACGGTAGGCTAATAAGTAAAGTACTTAAATTAAAACGCTACGCGCTGTTATTCACAAGGCGTAGCGTTTTTTTACTTCTACTCATCTACAAAACTATTATGTTGTTGCTGGCCCAGCGTCGTTTAAGCATTTACCCATTGAAGAAAAATACTGATCAGTGAGTTTAGTGGGCACAATGTATTTTATACGGGTGTCTATTTCGTCAATTGATAAATCAATTAACCCCTTGCTACGCAAAGACTTAAGGCGACGGTGAACGGTTGTCGGTGACACGTCTGGTGACATGTTCATCGCTTCAAGCACGGTCAGCTTTTGTTCTTTCAACCAACAGATGGCAAACATATTAAGTAAACGTTCTTCAACTGGGTCAATCTTAGGAAATGTCGGCAACTCTCTAATTGCCTGCATGAGATTGATGAAGCGAAGGTACATTGATGAGTAAGACTTGGGTGTGTTCATTTTTGATTTTAAAACTTGTATTGGTTACAACAGTAATTATTCAAACATATGAAATAGGTCAATGCAAGTTAAATTGTATGTCGGTTTTTTTTGAAGCAGAAACTAAAGCGCTCGCAGTGATTAAGTTATGCGCAATAAAATGTCGCAACAGCCCCGCAAAACGTGCTTTTATCAATTTTTTTTTATGATTTAAAATACTGCCTAGATAAAAAATAACTGGTTAGTTATTTGGGGAACATAAAGGCACATGTCTTAGGAAGGGGCACACAAGGCTTACTAAAGGTCTTTGCACAAATCACCAAAGGGCTTAGCTCTAGGCATACTATATCTCTTAACCCCCTTGAAGACCCACATCATTACTTAAGCGCTTGGCCCTGAGAATTTGATACTTTAGGCAGCAACAACCGAATCGTATATAGAACGATAAGAGTGCCTAAAAAATCGCCAACGAACATAGGGCCAAAACCCTTAAGAATGCTGGGGCTTAGATCTAGGTAATAAAACGCTATATTGTGAGGAAGCGAAGTGAATAATGCACTGACAGCGCAGAGTACAAGCAAATTAAAGCCACTAAAGCCTCGAAAACCTTCTTTAATGTTCAAGCCCCAAACGCACAGCAACAACGCCAACATGGGCCCTAAAGAATTGATTGTTGAGAGAATCAAAACATTTTTGACTGCAGGCGTGTAAACCAACCATAACATTGCATAAGTGAATGAACCGACAAATAGCCCCACAACGCCAACCCACCCGGCCAACATTACTGCAATCAATCGCACACCAGCAGGTAAAAATACCCAACTGATGATGACACTAGAAAAATCAAAGCTTGAAAAAGCTAGCTTGTTGAGGTAAAACGCTGCACACCATGCAGCAGCAACCGTTAAAATAGTAACCAGTTTAGCGCTTAAACTCGTTAAACCACTATTGACAACATGCATCACATTCACTCTCTAATTATTGCTATTTTTTTGTGTTTGCATTTTCAAATTAATAAAAAGTGATTCACTTATCATATTGTATTTGATCATGACATCATTTTAGATGGCAAGATAATTCAATTTCCTCAAATGTATTGATTATTAAAAATGCAATTTTTATGTTCAAACGATAAACAAGCCTTGATGCCACAAATGAACAAAGGGCTACAGTCTTTTGAACTGTAACCCTTTGAATATATGGTGCGCCCGGCAGGAATTGAACCCACGACCCCTTGGTTCGTAG
>JBDNHM010000067.1:0-49856 GCA_041688825.1 Burkholderiaceae bacterium
TCTGAGCATGAGATTGACTTGGCATTTGAATTACCAAAGTTACGGGCACTATAAAAAATAAAACGTTAAGACGGAACAAAGATGTCTCCAACAAGATGCAGCACAAAATGGCTGTGAGTTAAATCTAAGATGGTTTGATCCACAATTTCAAGTGATGCGTATTGCCACTGAATAGGTTGCTTTAATCCAGACAACGCTGGCAATGAGCGCAACGGACCACTTAATCGTATGGGACGTTTATAAATTGGTCTTGCTGTGTGCGTAAGCGACATAGGAATTTCTTCGCCTGCGCCGAGCTGCAGACTTTGAAAAATAGCTTGCCGTTGTTGCAAAGGGGTTAACCAATCTTCTGTAAAAGATTGTTCAGACCAATTTATAGGTTGTGCTGTGATTGAAATATCGCGTACTAAACTCACCTGATCTAGTGACTGTGGCACTAATTGCCAGTCAACAGGTATTGCACGAGCAAGTTGCCCATTGTTTGCGTGGGGTTGGTTTCTTTTGTAGTGCGCCTGACATCGAAACGCATCATTTTGCCTTTCACATTCAACACGCTTAAGTAACCAACCTGAGGGGTCAAGAGGTAAAGCGTGCCATAAAACAACCATAGCTGAGATCGACTCATGCGAATGTGATTGATACAGGCTTGATGCTTGTGCAGGCCCTTCTAACTGATGCGAAGTAAGATGCGAATGGTTAAGACGATTATTTTTATGATTGATCCATAAGTAGGTCAACACAATCGCTGCCAAAACAAAAAAAATGCCGCTAAACACTACCACTTTAAAAAGTGGGCTATTTGAAATAGGCAATAAAATTTGAGCTTGAACAGCCGGATCGGTCACATCAAACAAAGCGTGCTTAGACTGATCTGGCTCGGCGGCCCACTCAACTAAATATTTTTTCCAGTTAACTTCTTTTATAGAAACGCTAATAAAACGAGTCTTAAGCTGCTGAACATGTTCATCAACTTGAAATCGATCTGTATACCAAATATCAGTTTGGCACACTACAGCGCCATGATGCGATGCGACCATCCACCAAGATTGTTCAGAAACGTGCAAAATTAAAATATGGGTGTCATGCAAATGCTGACGTGCAAAAACTAATGCCGCTGCGTGCACCTTTTCATTTTTATGTATGCTTTTAGGTAGAAGTGATGTGACACCAAATACTGAACCTGTACTGTTTTGATAGGGTGTTAACTCAGCATAATGAGTTGCTTTTTTTCGACGTTGATCAAGCAGTATATTTCGGCGACTTTGTGCACTAATTAACGTGTACCACTGCATGCCAAAAACCCAAACATGGTTTTTTTGAGTTGTTAATCTTAAAACATGAATAAAATTTGATTGCACTTGCCAGACATCAGTTATTGCGTCATTTTTTGCATCAATGATTTCATCAATTCTTTCTGACACGTTAAATACCCTCTTCAATTTGAGCCGTCACCACAATCAGCGTCAAACTTGTTGATCGACCGACTTGATCTGCCCCACCCGTTAGCCTTGGGGCATTGGGCGCCAAACGAGATTGACTATTTTGATCTTCATGTCGCTCAAAACCAGCAATTAGTGTTGGCTCACCGGCCCTTAAAGCGACCTGCTGCACCGTACCATTGCCCTCAACTGTAATTTGTTGAACCTGCAGCTTGCCGTCACCTTGTCCAAAAGCCAATTGTTTGAGGGGTTGAGCGACCGTATTGTCGTATGCTACAGAAAGTAGAATTTGACCGTCTTCTTGAACATCAGGCACCAACGTCAAAAATGCACCGACTGTTTCTTCGCGTTGCCTAACAGATACAGAGGACGAAGCGCCTGAAGCAGGCCAAGCTGTTTTTTGCTCGGCACTCGTTTGAATTTGATCAACATAAGTAAATGTTTTTCGAACTGCATGTGTAACGGGTCGCCTATTGAGTGTCACAACAGGAACTGTTGTATGACGCAATATGTCTGCATGCTTTGATATCGCTTGAACGACGGCTTGCGCCTTGTAGGCTGACTGACCTGTATTTTGGGCTAATAAATCGGCCATACCCGCTTCGCTACGCACACCCGAGGCTACAGCAAACTGAGCCGCCGCCAAGCTATTTGAAAGTGCAAGTGACCAGTCAAGACCGTAGTCAATATTTTCTTTTTGTACAACAGAAAATTCTTCAAATACCAGTCGAACACGGCGCGACATACTACGATTTTCTTTAGCAATATATTGCGTAATTGCATTGAGCGCATTAGGTGTGTCAGTAATCACAATTGTTGACAATGCCCCGGGTTGGGCCGCCAGCACACCCGCACGGGTCATAAAAGGTTGCAACCTTTGCTGTAATGCTTCAAGCATTGGCTGCTGAATTGCGATCAAACTTGTTTGTGATGAACTTTCAAATGCAGCTTTACTCTGACTTGCCCCTTTGCCTAATTTAGCGTCAGCTTTAGCCACCAGTGTCAAAGAACGCACATCAAACACTCGTGTTTCAGTTCGATAAAATTCAATTTCATGTCCGGTATAACGCCAATGTATGTCTAATTGACTTGAAACATGATCAAGTATTTCAGCTAAAGGCCGTGGCCGATTTTCTAAATGTATGCTGCGTGGGGCGGTAAATGTTTGCCCACCCATCTCACTGGCAAGCTTTGGCAAAAAGAGATGCGCTGACAATTGAGCCTCGGGCCTTACCCTTACAGGTATTGATGTTGCGTGAGCTATTCGCCTAGCGATATCGAGTATGTCGTTGGTTTTATGACGAAAAATTAACGTTGTGTTGACATGTTTTTTTAACGCATCAGGAATAGTCATGTCTTGTGTCAGTGAAATTGCAGAACCTGTCACCCAAGGTTTATTGATTTTTTGATATTCTTGTCGTTGGTTATGATTTGAATGTGTACGCGAAATAAAATCATTTTTTTGTATAGCTAATTTTTGATGCTGATCATTCACCTTTAATTGGCTTTTTTTAGTACGTTCATCAATTGCACAACCGTTAAGACCTAGCGAAGAACACAACACAAACTTAAAAGTAATGGTTGTGCAAAAGCGTAATTTTCGCGTTGTATGGCAAATGAGTAGCGCGATGATGCGCGTGCAATCTAGACCCTGGCTCATACTGAAGAACCTCGACGAGCCTGTGGGTCACACACTTGGGCAATGGGCACAATACGTACAACATGATTTGTATAGAAACACGGCTGTACCGGTTTATCAGACATTTCTGTTGTGGCTAGCAACTGTTGAACAGAGGTTACAAAATCATCTGTAAACTCAGCCGCTGCCGAAATGGGTAAATCAACGTTAACGGCCCAATGTATATTTTCAAAATGCCACGACGTTTCCTGCGCCCATCGCTTAACTGCTTGGCGAATAGTCTTGTCATTTAATTCAGCTTTAAATTTCTTAAGTGTCAATTCATAAACAGTCGCTTGAGCAGGTGCGATTTGATGAATTTTTGTTTTATTTGAGTCTGGGTATTGTTGAGTTGATATTGAATTCGAGTGGTTTGACCTTGGCTCTGAATAAATAGTTTGATTTGACATCAGCTCAAAACCTATTTTTTGAGCCAGGGCTTTGACTGCCCCACCTTGAAATTTTAAAGCTGACCAATCACCTGTAATAAGCACATATGCGCCAATTTTTTGAGGGTGTAGTACTTCCCAAGTGTCGTCAATTCGCCCAAAAATTATCGGTAAACTTTGAAGGTGTGGCCACTGCAGCCATACGCGTTGTTGGTCTGAAAAGACTTGTTTTGGGGCAATACGTCGGTCGCCTGAAAGTCGCCAATTAAAGTCAGGTTCGCCTGCTACGGCAGGTAGTTGTGAAAGATCAGTTGAATCGGTGCGCTTACTTGGTGAACCGCAAGCAACCAATAACCCACATAAAAATAAAACACTACAAATACGATACAAAGCTCGAAAAAAAACCACCATAATGATTCCCAATTAATCAATTGGGTCATATAGTGGCGCTTAAAGGGGTGTTAAGGCAATTGTGCCTTTTACTAACGACGTTTAGTTTGGGGTGCAGTTGTAGCGGCAGCTTGTGAGCCAGACAAAACAATTGCTTGGTCTTTAGCTGAGTTTAATGCTGTCATGGGGCTAATGTCACCTTCTAGCGCTAACTGCCATTCTTTATTAAGCACTTTTTCAACTTCGCTATAGTTTTTCATACGAAAACCCTCGGCATTGTTTTTACCCGCTGACTGCTTAAGACTTTGTACAACTGATTGTGCACCGGGTATACGGCTGTAAAAACTGACGTCTGCAGCCCTGTAGGCGGCATCGGTTAGAGGCAAGAACCCTGTTTTTTGATGCCAATTTGCTGCGATGACAGGTTTTGCCAAATAACCCAGAAAATCAGCTGTTGCTTTATTGCGGGCTGCACTTTGCCCTGCGACTGCCCAAAATGCAGAACCGCTTACAAAAGGCGCACCCGGTTCTTTGGTGGCTTGATCATAGTAGGGTAAAGGTGCAACGCCGAATGGCACTTTACTATCAAGAATTTGAGCCATTTCACTTGAGTTAGCAGTAAGTACTGCACATTTACCATCAGTAAAGTCGCGATTGCCTTCGTTAGAATTTGAGTTTTGTGTAAACAACTCAGTACGGCGCCAGCTGACCATGAGTGCCACATGGCGCATATACAAGATATTAAAATTGAGCGTGACGCCTTTATTTGCTTTTAGACCATTATCTGGCGTTAAGAAAAGTTGATTATTAATAGGTGCTAAATTTTCTATATGCACTTCAACTTGATTATTTGTAGCGTAGGGGCAGTTGATGCGAGCCTTGTCACGCAATGCAAGTAAATCGGCCTGAAGTCCGGCCCAAGTGCGAGCAGGTTTTAGAGGGTCTAAACCCGCCCGGCTATATGCTTCTGTGTTGTAAAACATAACCGGCACTTCAGCCATGAAAGGGAAAGCGAGCAACCGGCCTTTATCGTCTCGTACGAATGAAGTGGTTTGTGGTAAGAACCAAGCAGCGTCAGCTATGGGGTATTTTGCTAATAATTGGTGCAAAGGCAAAATATCTTTATGTTGAGCGATTACATCTGGTGAATGGTTGTCATGTATTTCTATTAAATCAGGCTTGGTTGCCTGACCTGCTACGGCTTTTTGGGCGGCAGCCTGAAGTTCTGTGCGACTATTAAAATCTTTAATGTCAACTTCGACTTTATCTTGCGAACTATTATAGGCACGAACAATTTTCTTAAATTCTGATTCATGAACGCCTGTCATGGCATGCCAGATTTCAATACGGGTGGTTTCAGCATGAACAGCCGATGCGCTTAAGGCTGATATGCCTAACGCTATAAAAAAACGAGCAGAATGTTTCAAGCGAGTCGTCCTGGAGGTAATTTTAATAAAAAAATTGCGATTTTCAATCTAGCTAATCAATAGCGCTTAAATTTACTGCAATGGCTTGGTTTCGGGTGAAAAACCAAGCCATTTTGCGATTTATTTTGATACTTTACTCATAAATAAGACGTCAATCTTGAGTAAACCAAATATTTTAGACGCATTAAGAGAAAGCTCGCTGTAAATGAATTGTTGAATCACAGTGAGTTAATAAGAAGTCAATAATGAAATTGATTTGCAAATGATCAACAAACGCCTATTATTGTTTTTTACATACCGATAAATGGAAATGTTGGTTCAGGTTTTTTGCCTGAAATAATGTCTGCTAATGCACGGCCTGAACCCGCCCCCATTGTCCAACCTAATGTGCCATGACCTGTATTTAAATAAAGGTTTGGTAAGCGTGTTGGACCGATAAGTGGCACATTTGATGGCGTTGAAGGGCGTAAACCTGTCCAGTATTTAACATCATTAAAATCAAGTGCTTCTGGGAATAGATCTTTAGCTAAATCAGACATGGCTTGGCAACGAACAGGGTTTAATGTTCTTGAGTAACCTGACAACTCAGCTGTACCCGCCATACGCAAGGTGTCACCTAAACGCGAGAATACAACTTTGTGACTGCTATCAGTGAGACTGACGGTTGGAGCTAAGTCGTTATTTTTAATTTGAAATGTAGCGGAATAGCCTTTGGTGGGATAAATCAAGCACGGCACGCCAAGTGGCCGCATCAGTTGGGGCGTAAAGCTGCCTAATGCCACCACAAATGCGTCGCCTTTTATGCTGTCAAAGCTACCATCAGGGTTAATAACTTCTACAGCGCTTGCATGACCGTGTTCGCTGATGATGCGCGTAATGCGTGTTGAGAATCGAAACTCAACGCCCTTTTTTTCAGCCAACGTAGCAAGCTTTGAAGTAAAAAGATGGGCATCGCCACTTTCGTCGTCAGCGGTAAAGTCACCCCCAACAATACTGTTTCGATGGGGCGCTAAGGCAGGTTCAATTTGAATCACTTCGTCAGCTGAAACCACGCGACGGTCAACCCCAAAGTCACGCATCACATCAGCTGCTTTTTGTGAACCCTCAAATTCTTTTGGGTCGCGATAAAAATTGAGAATGCCCCGTTCTAAGTGGTTATATTCAATGTTGAGCTCTGTGCGCATCAAGCGCAAAGTATCGCGACTGTATTGTGCTAGACGCACCATTGCCCGAATATTAGGCGTCAAACGGCCTGGCAAACACTCTCTAAGAAATGCTGCGCCCCAAAGCCACTGCCGCCAATCAAATTGCGGACGAAAGAGTAAGGGGGCGTCGTCTTTGCCTAACCACTTTAGTAATTTAAGTGGTGCCGATGGGTTAGCCCACGGCTCAGCATAAGATACTGAAATCTGTGAGCCGTTGGCAAAAGAGGTTTCTTGGGCGGGGCCTGTTTCACGGTCAACAACAACGACTTCGTGGCCAGCTTGATTAAGCCACCATGCTGTGTTGGTACCGACAATACCGCTACCTAAAACAACAACTTTCATATGAGGGTCTCCTTTTAGTGAGACAAGTGAATCTTAGCCTCTAGTGTAACGTTACCCAATTAATACGTCAGTTGCCGATACAAATGCGTCAGCAAAAAAAGCATCGTCAGGCATACCGCGCTGTTTTGAAAAGCTTTGACGCGCTGACTCAACTACGATTGGTGCACCACATGCGTAGATTTCATGGCCAGACAAATCGTTAAAGTCATCTAATACGGCTTGGTGAACAAACCCTGTTCGCCCGCCCCATTGATCTTCTGATTTCGCATTTGATACGACGGGAATATATTGAAAATGTGGCAGTTGTTGCGCCCAGTGTTGCGCAAGATCGTTCATATAAAGATCTGCTGGACGTCGCCCACCCCAATAAAGGCTAACAGGCCTAACAATGCCGTTGGCAATCATATGCTCAACAATTGCTTTGATTGGTGCAAAACCTGTACCGCTCGCTAAAAAAACAATTGGCTTTTGCGTGTCATCTCTTAAGAAGAACGAACCCAACGGGCCTTCAACTCTGAGAATATCACGCACTTTAATCAGTGTTTCACTGACACCGAAAATAGGGTCAGTAAAGACACCGCCGGGAATATGCCTGACGTGAAACGACACGGTATTAGCATCGACGGGGGCATTGGCCATTGAATAACTACGACGTTTGCCATTTTTTAACAAAAAATCAACATATTGACCAGGGTAATATCTGAATTTTTCAGCCATAGGTAATTGCAATGTCATGACCGCAACATCTGGTGCCGGTTGCACCAGGTCAATGATGCGTGCTGGCAGTTTCCTAATTTGTATATCTGATGCCAAACGAACTTCGCGTGATTCAATTTTAAGATCGGAACGGGGCTGTATTTGACACAATAATGTGTACCCCTGCTCTAGCTCATGCTTACTTAAAATTTGACTGGGCGCAACACCTGATTCGAAGCTACCCGACAAGATCTTACCTTTGCAAGTTGAGCAGGCCCCGCTTCGGCAACTGTAAGGTATGACAAGCCCGGCTGCTAACGCAGCTTCAAGAACATTTTGATCTTCAGCCGCTTGGAAAGTATGCTGACTTGGTTCTAAAGTAATGGTGAATGTATTCATCGAAAGGATTAACTTTAAAAGTAAACGTTAAAATTTATTGGCGTAGTGCTTCGTGCGTGTTGCTTAAATTTAAAACTTTAATTGCGGTGACTTAAGCCGGGTGTCAAATAGCTTACCTTTGCGAGCGCGTTGAGACACATATGCAGACAGTTCTTTTAACGACAATACATCAACTACTGTTTTGCCGCGTGCAAGGCCTTCAACTGATAGGCCTTTTGGGTTCACTGGCGCTACCTGATTGACTTGATCTGGCGCATCTAAGGTCATTAATATAGTTCCTCGCCCCCCAGCTGAACGTATTTTGACATCATCGCGCAACAAGATCACTATTTTAAGCTTTTGCGTCAGTAAGGCGATGTGCGTATCACTCAAAGACAGTGCAAATGGTGGCAATAAGGTATCACCCGATTCGAGGGTAATAAATTGTTTGCCTGCTTTTTGGCGGCTAAACAAATCTTTAAATTGTGCTTGAAACCCAAACCCGCTGGCAGTGGCAATAAAAATGGCCGTCTCAGGTGAAGCCGCCATGGTGTTCACAATCTGAGTGCCGGGCTCTATATCAATCAGTACGGTCAGGGGGCTGCCATCGCCCCGACCACTCGGCAAAGTGGCAACAGGCACAGTGTAAACGCGGCCGTTACTACCAAATACAGATAATGAATCAGTGGTTCGGCACTCAAATAAGCCACCGGCTTCATCGCCCGCCTTAAATGCGAAGCTATCGGCAGGCAGATCATGGCCTAAACGTGCACGCACCCAACCTTTAGCCGAGACCACTACGGTGACCGGTTCGTCGATGACTTTGACTGCTAAAACTGCGCGCTCAGCCGCTTCAATCAATGTTCGACGTGCATCACCAAATTGTTTGGCATCTGCTTCAATCTCTTTGATCATTAAGCGCTGTAAAGCGGCTGGTTTTTGTATCAACTCTTCAAGCTGTGTTTGCTCTGATTTTTTTTCTTTTAACTCTTGCTCAATTCGAATTCCCTCTAAACGAGCCAGCTGACGCAAACGCATTTCAAGAATGTCTTCAGCTTGTCTGTCTGAAAGTTTAAAACGCTGCATTAAAGCAACTTTAGGCTCGTCGGCTGCGCGAATTGTTTGAATGACCTCATCAACGTTTAAATACACACTCATGCGACCTTCAAGCACATGAATACGATCAAGTACTTTAGCTAAACGGTATTCGCTGCGGCGCATAATCGTTTGTGAACGATACGTCACCCACTCCAACAAAATTTCGCGAAGCGCCTTCTGACGAGGTCGGCCATCTGTACCGACACAAACAAGATTAATGGGTGAATTAGTTTCTAAACTGGTTTGTGACAACAATGTGTTAATTAGTGTGTCACGATCAATACGCGATGTTTTAGGTTCAAAAACTAACCGAACAGCCGCATCTTTGCCAGACTCGTCGCGCACAGCATCAAGTAGCCCTAGCATTTGTGCTTTGGCCTGCTGCTGATCAGCCGACAAGGCTTTTTTACCCGTTTTAATTTTTGGGTTGGTGATCTCTTCGATTTCTTCTAATATTTTTTGCCCCGAGGTGCCCGGTGGTAATTCAGTAATGATGCATTGCCATTGACCGCGCGCTAGTTCCTCAAACTGATAACGGGCACGTACTTTAAGTGAACCACGGCCTGTTGCATAAATACTGGCAATATCAGCTGCCGAGGTAATGATTTGGGCACCTCCAGGAAAGTCTGGGCCTGGTAGCAAATGATGCAATTCATCAGCATTCAATTTTGGATTACGTATTAAAGCGATACAGGCATGCACCACTTCATTCAAATTATGAGGGGGTATTTCTGTTGCCATACCTACGGCAATGCCTGAAGCACCGTTCAGCAACATCATAGGCAGACGTGCAGGTAATGCGGCGGGCTCAGTTTGGCTGCCGTCATAATTTGACACAAAGTCAACTGTACCCTCTGAAAGTTCGTCGAGTAAAACTCGGGCAATAGGGGTTAGTCGAGCTTCTGTGTATCGCATGGCCGCCGCATTATCGCCGTCGCGCGAACCAAAGTTGCCTTGACCGTCAATCAAGGGGTAACGTAAGGTAAAGTTTTGTGCCATACGCACCAATGCGTCATAGGCAGCTTGATCGCCATGAGGGTGATACTTACCCAACACATCACCCACCACACGCGCAGACTTTACTGGGCGAGAACCCGCCTGTAAACCCATGGCTTGCATGGCGTACAAAATTCGGCGTTGTACTGGCTTTTGTCCATCGCCCAGTTCAGGCAAGGCGCGCCCTCGCACCACTGATAAGGCGTAATCTAAGTAAGCTTGCTCTGCATATTGTGCAATGCTTAGGGTGTTGCTTTGATCTTCACCGCCAGGTTGATCAGATGGCTGATTGGCATCAAAAAGATCGCCTTGGTCTACAGTCGACATGACCATTATTCCTTTTTTATAAATTCAGATGCTTGACTTATCTAGCTTCTAAAGCATCTGTTTTGTAGGGATGCTTAGATATCAATTTGAGCAAGATTGCCTTTTTCTTCTATCCATTGTTTACGCTGCGCTGACTCGCCCTTGCCCATCAACATGTTGAACATGCTTGAGGTGTCATCACGTGTTAAGTTGCCATACCCTACTTGCATCAGGCGGCGCGTATCAGGGTTTAGCGTGGTGTCCCACAATTGCTCGGGGCTCATTTCACCTAGGCCTTTAAAACGGCTAATCGACCATGCACTTTCTTTGACGCCCTCTTTGGTCAGTTTGTCGAGCGTAATCTCAAGCTCGGTCTGATCAAGGCAATAGATTTTACGCATAGGACGCTTGCCCAGAGCGGCTACATCAACTCTAAACAATGGTGGACGGGCAACATACAAGTGGCCACTTTCAACCAGTTTGGGAAAGTGCTTTAAGAAAAGTGTCAGTAGCAAAACCTGAATATGCGAGCCATCAACATCGGCGTCTGACAAAATGCAAACACGACCATAGCGCAACTGAGACAAATCTGGCATATCTTGAAGACCATGAGGGTCAACGCCAATGGCGACTGCTATATCGTGAATTTCATTGTTGGCAAACAATCGGTCGCGGTCAACTTCCCAAGCATTAAGCACTTTGCCACGCAAAGGCAAAATAGCTTGAAAGTTTTTGTCGCGCCCCATTTTGGCTGAACCACCCGCCGAATCACCCTCTACTAAAAATACTTCAGTACGGGTTACATCACTTGATTCACAGTCTGTTAGTTTGCCCGGCAACACTGCCACGCCAGAGCCACGTCTTTTTTCAACTTTTTGAGCGGAACGTGCCCGCGCTTGGGCTTGTTTAATAGCAAGCTCAGCAATTTTTTTACCCCAATCTACGTGGCTGTTCAGCCAGAGTTCTAGAGACGACTTTACGTAGCCGCTTACCAAACGCAATGCGTCGCGACTATTGAGGCGTTCTTTAATTTGACCCTGAAACTGTGGGTCAAGCACTTTGGCTGAAAGCACAAAGCTGACACGCATAAACACATCTTCAGGCAAAAGTTTAGTGCCTTTAGAGAGCAGACTATGCATTTCGGCAAAGTTTTTTACGGCACCAAACAACCCCTCACGCAAACCGGCTTCGTGGGTGCCACCAGCGGGTGTCGGGATGAGGTTAACGTAAGACTCACGGGCTAAGGCGCCCTCTTCTGTCCAAGCGACGACCCACTGTGCACCTTCGCCTAAAGCATAGTTTTCATCATCTACAGTGGCAAATTGCTCGCCTGCAAATAAGGGTACAAGAAGTTCTGAATGCTCGATGGCCTGCGCCATGTAATCGACCAAGCCATTTTCAAATCGCCATGTAGTCGTTTGCGCTGATTTCTCTATATTAAGCGTAACGGTAACCCCGGCCAACAGAACAGCTTTACTTCTAAGCAAGCGAGTTAATTCTTGTATCGGTATCGTTGGCGAGTCAAAAAATAGGCTGTCTGGCCAAACGCGTACACGTGTTCCAGTAGTTTTTTTAGTCACTTCACCCACTTTTATCAGTGGTTTAACGACCGCCCCCTGCTCAAAAACCATGGCATAACGCCCCCCTTCACGGCAGATTTCAAGTTCTAGACGCGTTGACAAAGCGTTAGTAACTGACACACCGACGCCATGCAGACCACCAGAAAAAGCATAGGCGCCCGCACCATCTTTTTTGTCAAACTTACCGCCGGCATGCAAACGTGTGAAGACCAATTCTGCTACTGGCGTTTTTTCATCTGGATGCAAACCCACAGGAATACCACGGCCATTGTCTTCAACACTAACACTGTGATCAGTATGTAAAGTGACGACAATATTTTGACAAAAACCCCCCAAAGCCTCATCGGCGGCATTATCAACAACCTCTTGAATAATATGCAGCGGGTTTTCTGTTCGGGTGTACATGCCTGGACGTTGACGCACAGGCTCAAGCCCTTTTAGGACGCGTATTGACGATTCGTTATATGACTTAGATGACAAGTTATCCCCAGTTCCTGTGGAAAAGACATGGCATTTTAGGTAAAAATACCAATGCTTGTGCGCTTATAGGTAGAACGCTCAAAAAGTGAACAGCTAGAAAGGAATGAAAAACAGTTGATTTCATAGAAATGGAACAGGCAGAAGGATGTTATGCTTTATAGTGAATCATACACATTCGTAGGCATCGCTCTGTTGAGCATGTTAAAACGATATGACTTAGTACCAAAATCTTTAGGGTTTAACCCCCCTAAGTTAATTTCTTCTAGAGACAAAAACATGAGCGAAAAAATTAAACATGTCAGCGATGACAGCTTCGCAACTGACGTACTCAGTTCGCAAACCCCAGTATTAGTTGACTATTGGGCTGCATGGTGTGGTCCTTGTAAAATGATTGCCCCCATTCTTGAAGAAATTGCCAACGATTTTGGTGATAAGGTTACAATAGCTAAATTAAATGTTGATGAAAATCAGCAAACAGCGGCAAAATTTGGTGTTCGCGGCATACCCACATTAATGCTTTTTAAAGATGGTCAAGTAAAAGCCACTAAAGTAGGTGCTTTATCAAAATCTCAACTTACAGAGTTTTTAAACGAATCTCTGTAAATTTAAATTTTTGTCTGGGTCTACTATTTTTCAATTTATTAGTCATTTTTATGCGCAGGCCCGTTACGGGCTTGCCCACATACATCTAAATTTTTCCCTGACTCATTCCCCTCAACTTCCTCACATAGAAGCTTTGCTTCCACATCTCAATGCACCTGAACGAACTTAAGGCGCTGCACGTATCGCAGCTGCTTGAAATGGCTGCAAGCCTAGAAATTGAAAATGCTAGTCGCCTTCGCAAACAAGAACTTATGTTTGCCATCATGAAACGGCGCGCCAAACAGGGCGAACAAATCTTTGGTGACGGCGTACTAGAAGTGTTACCAGATGGTTTTGGGTTTTTACGCTCACCAGAAACCTCATACCTAGCAAGCACCGACGACATTTATATTTCGCCCTCGCAAATTAGACGTTTTAATTTGCATACGGGTGACATGATAGAGGGTGAAGTTCGGGTACCTAAAGATGGCGAACGTTATTTCGCTCTAGTAAAGGTAGATAAAGTTAACGGCATACTGCCTGAAAACATCAAACATCGCATTATGTTTGAAAACTTAACGCCATTGCACCCTGACAAAGTGATGCATCTTGAGCGCGATATAAAAAGTGAAGAAAACTTAACAGGTCGTATTCTTGATATTTTTGCGCCAATTGGTAAAGGTCAACGTGGTTTAATCGTGGCAAGCCCCAAATCAGGTAAAACAGTGATGATGCAGCACATTGCGCATGCCATTACTGCAAATTACCCTGACTCAGTCATGATTGTGATGTTAGTTGATGAACGCCCTGAGGAAGTCACTGAAATGCAGCGTACCGTTCGCGGTGAAGTGGTTGCTTCAACTTTTGATGAGCCCGCTACCCGTCACGTTCAGCTCGCTGAAATGGTCATTGAGCGTGCAAAACGCTTAGTCGAAATGAAAAAAGATGTGGTGATTTTGCTTGATTCAATTACCCGCTTGGCACGAGCCTACAACACGGTTGTACCCGCCTCTGGCAAAGTTTTAACAGGTGGTGTTGATGCGAATGCACTACAGCGCCCCAAACGTTTTTTTGGTGCTGCCCGCAACCTTGAAGAAGGGGGCTCACTCACCATTATTGGTACCGCTTTGATTGAAACCGGTAGCCGAATGGACGAAGTTATTTACGAAGAGTTTAAAGGCACTGGTAACTCAGAAATTCACCTTGAGCGACGCTTAGCTGAAAAGCGTGTTTACCCCTCTATTAATCTTAATAAGTCGGGTACACGTCGTGAAGAGTTACTGATTCCTGCTGATTTATTACCTAAAATATGGGTTTTGCGTAAGTTCATTCACGATATGGACGACGTGCAAGCAATGGAATTCCTTCTTGATAAAATGCGTTCCACCAAAAATAATGATGACTTCTTTGACTTAATGAAACGCTAAGTTCTTAGCCTTACAGAAACGCGGGCCTAATTGTCGTTGCATGCAGCAAAGGTAATTAGGCCCTTGTCACAAATGACGCTTCTCTTTTATGGCGAAGCATTCAATTGAAACCGCACCGTCAAAGGCGGGGCATCGCCGTATAGTAGTAGGAATCTTCAGGGTTTAGCCCGGGGAAGATGTCAATTGGGAATGGCGTTGGTGTTAGAGCTGGTATCAGTGCTGGGTACATTAAGCCCGTTTGCATTTAGTGCTGAGTCAGACTTTGTTGATTCCGTAGAGCCCTCAGCATTAACCTTTGGGTCGTCCCATGGGCCGGTAACGTAATACTGAGCCTGCAAAGCTCGCTCAATAGGGTTTTTCAAAATATATTGCCCAATTAGCGCACTCAAGCCCACAATCGGGTTCAGCACAAAACCTGTTGCAATGGCTGTGCCACTGAAGTCAAGCTGCGGTTTAACTGATGCTTTAACATTCCAGTCTTGACGCACCATATTGGTGTCACCTACCAAAGCAATTTCTGCTACGGGGCTTTCGATGATTAGATTTTGGCTATTGACATTACCTTTATCAATCACAAAGTCGCCCTCAATTGAACCCCACGGAAACCCCGATTTAAAGGTGTTGTCTGCATTTACATCAAGGCTAAAAAAACGCTTGAGTGACTGTAAAGACAGTATTTCAAGCAAGCGTGCACTACGCGAATTCACGTGTTCGAAAACGCCACTTTTTAAGTTAACTTGGGCAGACCCAGACAGCCCTGCTGGGTCAGTTGACCAAGGGAATTCAACCCAATCAATATTGGCTTCCATCACCCCCGCCCCATTCAAGATGCGGTCGGGGTAGCCTACATAAGTCAATAATTTACCAAGATTCGTTACGTTTGCTTTAATACCTAAGTCAACCCCACGATCACCATCAACACGCAAAAAACCATTTGATTTGAGCTCACCATGGGGTGTGTTGATATTTAAGTCGTTGATTTTCCAACGACGATCTTCGAGCTGTGGCACAGCATTAAGGTTGAGTGAACCCACATGGTTGCCGAATAAAACAAGGTTGTCAACGCGAATATTAACGAAGTCTATTTTGCGCCAAAAGTCACTTTCTAAAATATTATTTTCAGCCGCTGATGCTTTATTAGCATCAGCATTTAGGTTTTTAGCATTTTTTGTTGTGGCAACTACTGCAACAGGTTCGAGTATGTCATCTTTTTTTGCTGCTGAATCGCCGATCTCAAGTTTAGGGAAATTGACAGTAATTGGCCCGCGTATATTTCCAGCTTGTGTTTCCCACCTGATCGAACCAGATAGCGTTTTGGCACCGACATCAACTGTCCAGTTATTAGGATTTGATCGCGTAAGCGCAAGCGACACGTTTTGATAATCTTTATCACTCACTTGCACCAAAGGGGTTGAAAGCCTTACGGTACTGATGTCGGGCATCAGTGGCCGCCCGATGACAGGACGATCAATTTCCTGCATGAGTAAGGTATAGGCACTTTGCCAGCGCAGCGGATCAACCTTGCTTAACTGAGCTGCCACTGAAACACCTTTAGCCGTTTTATCTGGCTCGCGACCAATGCCGACACTGAATTGATTCAATATGGGCATTGGCACGGCTGCGTCAGCCGCATTAAGCACACCCCAAGCTTTAATCAGTGAACCTATTTTTAAATCAATATTGCCAGCACTTGTTTTATTTTTATCGTTATGAAACCACTGCAATGATAGCGGCATTTCAGTGTTTGCCGTTTTACCTAAAGGGGCTGGCAAATTAATTGCAACACCCTTAAGCTTTGTTTCAAAAGTGGCTTTTAGTTGTTTACTGGCTAATTGTTCAAGTTTGGCTTGATAAGCAAACTGCCCCTTTAACAGACCCATTAACGGGCTATCTGTAAACTCACTTATTCCCGCAGTTGACATCTCACCATTAACAAGCAATTCAATATGCTCAGCGCTTAAATCACCTTTGATTAATGCCGACCCACCCAGCACGATACCGGTAAGGTTGTTAGTTTTCATACCATTTTGTGAAAAATTAGCTTGCCCTGTGAGCTGTTTAGCTAAAGTTATACCGTCATATTGAACTGTATTTTGCTTGAAAAGTAAGCTTGCACCAAAAGTGGCTTCTTTTGGCTTTTCTATTAATAAGTTAAAGGTATAGGGCAATTCCCAAAACCCGTCAGCAGACACTTTTGATAATTCAGGTGGCAATAAGGTTGCTAGCGCAGAGTGTTTAATTAAATTTAAGTAGTTTGAAGCCGCGCCAGACGTTTGTGTAACAACTGAAACGGTTGGGTGGGTGCCCATTGAACCAACATCAATACGTAAGTTTTGCACCCCAATTTCATATTCTTTTTCAGCATGTACAACGACCAGTTGGCCCAAGTTAGCGAGCACCGAGAGA
This sequence comes from Burkholderiaceae bacterium, assembly GCA_041688825.1. Lineage (GTDB taxonomy): Bacteria > Pseudomonadota > Gammaproteobacteria > Burkholderiales > Burkholderiaceae_B > Algicoccus. The sequence goes on from JBDNHM010000067.1 coordinate 16,820, forward strand.
TGATCTTGTTCAATATTCAGTGTGCCACGCACACTCTTAAATAAGGGCCATTTTTCGCCTGCAATGGCGTCAGGTACAAAATCGATTTTAAGGTCACTAAAAAGCCCTGAAAATTTAAATTGACCGACGTTACTGCCCTTTGCAAAGGGGTACTCTGCAAGAGGGCCTTTCAATAAAAAGGTTGCTTGTTCTATAACGCCTGTTTTAAACGCGCGCGAGACCCAAGCAAATGCATCGGCGTCTATAGATGGGGGCAAGTATCGGTACAAATCAGGTAAATTCAAATGACTGATTTGGCCTGTTAAGTCGGCAATGCCCTGAACGGATTGGTTAGACGTTCGCCAATTGCCAAGTATTGATGCCGAGCCATTAGCCGTTTTAATATTTGATTGATTAATTTGAACAGAAATATCATCAATGCTTTGCCGTGCAATCGATAGATTGAGATCAAGCGAAAGAATGTCAGTAATCGGTTGTGCTTTTTCAGATAATGCTAAATGCAAATTCGTTGACTGTAATTTAAAGATTATATTTTTTGAATCAACATCAGTTGAGAAGATATCTGGCATCGGTAGCCCTAGCACTATCGAAGCTGCTGCACCTTCTATTCTTGATGTAAATCGCCCTATTGACCAAAAAGGTTGCACAGAATCGTTAATGTCTTTATTTATAACTGAAACGTCAGAACCTACAAAATCGAGTGTGACATAGTTTAGACGCCTGTCTTTAAGGTCAAACCATATGCGCGCAGCAAATTGGCCTGCCACCGCAGGGACGTCAAACCAGGGCTGCCACGCTTGCAAATTGAAATCTGGGGCTGAAACGAACATCTCACCATCACGACCACCCGGCAAAGCTGCACCGATCTGATTTAATAGACGGCCTATTTTTACACCTACTTCGATGGGTTTTGAAAGGTCATCGGGAGGGGTAAATTTGATATTGAGTCGATGACTTAACAATGTATTTTGTAAATTAATATTAAGGTCGCGCAAGACTAAATCAGGTGCCTGTCTTTTTTGATCTTTCCAGATGAGGGTACTATTAACTAAACTAATTTGGCCTTGTTGCTTTAACCATAACCACGCAGGGTTTTGCAAAAACTGATCAATATTAAAGTTTTGTTTAGTTGTGTGCTCTGTATTAAGCGCTGCAACATTAATCGCTGAATCATTATCAATGACCCCCTTTGAACGGGTATCAACTTTCGCAAGACTAATGCCTTGAAAAGAAAAGTCGCCATCAGGTGCCTGACTTACAGTAAGAGAGAGCCCTTGAACATACAAATCAAGCAGTGTTGGCTCTAGAAGAAATAACGACTTCCAGCTTAAAACTGCACTTATTTGAGGTATTTCCACAGGGGGCTGACCTGGGAATGTGATGCTTAGACCGTCAACTTCGGCACTGGGGTTTAAACCTCGCCATTGCCCTCGCAAATGATTGATCTTAACGTCGGCACCTAGAGTCTGCGATAACTGCGACTCGAGATTTGGGCGCCAATCATTTAATTTAGGAAGCAATACATAGCGCACCGCGAGCAAACCCGAGGCGACAACAAAGTAAGTCAACACAAAACCTAATATGGCAAAGCGCAAAGATTTTTGAAACCAAAGCAAAAGTGAAGCCGCCCATAAAGAGGTGAGTTAAAGTATTGACATAGTTTATAACTGATCGGTTCCTAAAGTTTCTTAAACACCAAAAATGGTCATAGGGTATGTCAAAAACGCAGATCGAAAAAGTTGCTCAATGGTCTGGGGTGCTAAGACGCCGTATCGATCAAAAGCCTGACTTAGCACTTTTTTTAACTCAATCAGTTCTCAAGCCGGTTACAAATTTGGTGATTAATCAGTGGTTTGAGGCGTTAGCATTTAAACCAGCTAATGAGGCCTATTTGTCGGCAAGTGATTGTCGCCGTGTTTTGCGTCAACTGCGAGAACAGGTTTTTTATACGGTTATGGTTCGCGACTTAAGCGAACAGGCTAATCTATCTGAAGTAACGCAAGCCATGTCTTATTTAGCCGACTTGACGGTTGAACAGGCTTACCGCAGTGCGATGCAAGACTTGATTGGTATTCATGGCATACCAATAGACCCGGCTACCCAGCTGCCACAAGAGTTAATTGTGGTTGGAATGGGTAAATTAGGGGGCAACGAGTTAAATGTTTCTTCTGACATCGATCTGATCATGCTCTACAGCGCTGAAGGCGAAACACCAGGGCCTAGAAAAACTTCAAATCATGAGTTTTTCGGCAAACTTACTCGCAATATGATGCCGTTAATTTCAGAGGTTGATGCGTTTGGGTTAGTATTTCGAACTGATTTACGCTTGCGCCCAGATGGTGATATTGGTCCGCTTGCCTGGAGTCTTGATGCTTTTGAGCAATACTTATTTACCCAAGGCCGTGAGTGGGAGCGCTACGCTTGGCTTAAAGGGCGCATCATGCCAACCCGTTTTTTTGCCAATAGCGCGCCCGAACGTTCAATTCAAGATATTGAAAGCTTACGAGTGCCTTTTGTTTATAGAAAGTATTTTGATTTTGATGCCTTGTCAGCCCTACGATCTCTTAGAGAGCGCATTCGTCAAGATTGGCAAAGACGTGCTGTGGCTCGCTCAAATATTGATACCCGTCGCAACATTAAACTAGGTGAAGGCGGTATTCGTGAAATAGAGTTTGTCGTGCAATTAACGCAACTGATTCGTGGTGGGAAAATGCCCACGCTGCAACAACGTGGCCTCATCCCTGCCCTGCACGCTCAAGCGCGCGTTGGTCTAATACCCGAGTCAACTGCAGAACAACTCGAACAAGCCTATATTTTTTTACGTCGTACCGAGCATGCATTACAGTACCGTGAAGACGAGCAAACGCATTTGTTACCTGAATCAACTGAGCAGCGTGAAGCGCTTGCTCATGCCTTGGGTATGACAAGCCAAGGATTTGAAGAAACCCTATCTATGCATCGCGCATTTGTTGCCGACGTGTTTAAAGACGCGTTTCGCATTGCAGGTTTAACCCAAGACGCGGCAACAACACAAGCCGCGCACATCGCCGATCAAACTGACCCCGCATTGCTCATGCAAACGAATGAGTCATACGATTCGGGCCCGAGTTGCTCGCTTGATGAGGCGCTCGTTGCCTATGGGGCAGACGCTGAAAATCTTCGCAAACGTATTGATTTGTTTTTAGATAGCCATCGTATCAGCGGTCTTTCAAACCAGAGCCGAGGGCGAATAGACGACTTATTACCTTTAATTCTTGATGCCTCGATTAGCAATGTAAACCCCGAGCGTGCCGTTTTAAATATGCTTGAGTTAGTTGAAAAAATTGCACAACGAAGTGCCTACTTAGCGTTAATGATCGAATACCCCGACACATTAGCGCGTGTCTCTAAAATTATGGCGGCTAGCCCTTGGGCTGCGCAGTACGTGATTCAAAACCCAATCGTACTCGACAGCTTAATTGACTGGCGCTCATTAATGGAACCGATTGACTTTGAGCGGGTGGCCCAACATTTACAGCGCGACTTAGATGCCTGCCTACTGGCTGACGGTAACCCTGATGTTGAACAGCAAATGAACTTAATGCGCGATTCAAAAAAGCAATTAAGTTTTCAAATGTTGGCGCAAGACTTAGCTGACGTGCTGTCTATTGAAACCTTGGCGGACAATTTGTCTGCGCTAGCTGATCTATTGTTAGCGGAAACTTTGCGACGCGTTTGGCCGTTGGTACTCAAACTTAAACCTGATGACCCCTGCCCTGAATTGAAGCTTGGCATTATTGCTTATGGCAAACTAGGTGGCAAAGAAATTGGGTATTCGTCAGATCTAGATTTGGTTTATATATTTGATGACTCGCGTGAGGAAGCGGCTGAGCAGTACGCAAAACTAGCACGACGACTAACGTCTTGGCTATCAACCATGACCTCTTCAGGTCGGCTGTATGAAGTTGACCTTCGCCTGCGCCCTGATGGCGATGCTGGCTTATTGGCGGTTTCAGTAGAGGCATTTGAAAATTATCAGCTAAACAAGGCCTGGGCGTGGGAACATCAAGCGGTTACGCGCGCCCGTTGGGTGGCCGGTGACCCTGCTATAAACGAGCGCTTTGAGTCTATTCGTAAACAAGTACTGACGGCCCCAATTAACTCGGTTCAGTTAAGCCAAGACGTTAAGATGATGCGCCAAAAAATTAACGAAGGGCACCCCAATCAAAGTGGCCTGTTTGATCTCAAACATGACGCAGGGGGTATGGTTGACCTAGAATTTGTCACCCAATATTTGGTGTTGCGATATGCCCCCATGCACCCCGCCTTGATTCCCAATCTTGGTAACATTGCCTTGTTACGCATTGCAAGTGAGTTGGGCTTAATTCCACAAGATCTGGCTCAAAATTCAGCAAATGCTTATCGAAATTTACGGCGCCAACAGCATGCATTGCGGCTTCAAGGGGCAGAAAAAGCGCGTTTACCCACAAATCAATTGGTGACAGAGCGAGAAACCATTCGTAAGCTTTGGCAATTTATTCTTGAAACGCCTGATTGAAACAAAATAGTAGAATAGTTTTTTAATATTTTTCATTCCTAGCATACCCATGACCGATAGCATTCGCCCCTCTTTAAGCTTGCCACCCGATAGAAAACGGGTATTAATGCATTCTTGTTGTGCACCCTGTTCGGGTGAAGTAATGGAAGCCATGCTTGAAGCGGGTATCGAATACGATATATTTTTTTATAACCCTAATATTCATCCGGTCAAAGAATACGATATTCGCAAACAAGAAAATATTCGATTTGCTGAACAGCACGGTATTGGGTTTATTGATGCCGATTACGATGTAGATAACTGGTTTGAACGTATTAAAGGTCTTGAGAACGAGCCTGAAAGGGGCGAGCGCTGCACCCAATGCTTTGATATGCGTTTTGAACGAACGGCGTTGTACGCCTCTGAGCATGGCTACGATACCATCACCAGCTCTTTAGGCATTTCTCGCTGGAAAGATATGAAGCAAATTAATAGCTGTGGCGTTAAAGCGGCTGGCCGATACGACAACATGCTTTACTGGGAATACAACTGGCGAAAGCATGGTGGCTCTCAACGTATGATAGAGATCAGTAAGCGAGAAGCGTTTTACCAACAAGAATATTGTGGTTGCGTCTATTCATTGCGTGATACCAACCGTCACCGTCGTGAGAACGGGCGCGACCGTATTCAAATTGGGGTTAAATTTTACGGTAAAGATGACGTCATTTGACTCAACCTTACAAGCTTGCAATGGTGCAGGGCCAGCAGTTCAGGCCAAGCTGGGCTGGCAAGCAGTGTGTATTCTTCGACCCTAGACTGGCCCATGGGGTCTTTGTTTAAGACCTGCTGTGAAGGGTGCATCATCAATAAACCCCCTGTCTGCAGGGTTGGCAACCATAATTTGAGCATATCAATAAAAGGTGGATGAGGTCTTGAAAAATCATACGCACCAACAAAACCTTGGTTTGATTTGAAACCTGATTCTGTCGCCTGAGTCATCAGCGCTTGTGCACCTAAAAAACCAATGACCTGTGCTTTAAAACGCTGCCAAGCGGGCATGCTTTTTGAAACGCCTCGATTGGGTCGAGTGTCACGTAGCCAAGGTAGACGGCTCGCGTAACGACGTTTTAAAATTTTTAATAAGGGTTGTCTAATGCCGGGTAACTGATGCACATGCAAATGCCCATCAACAAAATCAGGCGCACGTTTAAAGACATTTTCAAACTGATCAAGTTGATGCTCAATGGCTAAATTAACCTGCTGGGTATTGAGTTGCCCTAAATAACTTTTTATTACCAAATCACGCCAAGGCATGACCCAATCTAAGGGTGCAGTGCCTGGCCACGCTTCAGTAAAATTCAAATGTAAACCAATATCGACGTCTAAACTGGCGAGGGTTGTTGCTCGATCATGAATGTGCGGACCGTCAACCAAAGCACCGGTTGCTGTTAAACGTTGGCGAGTAACCAAATCGATTATGGCAGCATCAACTTCTGCGTTTAAGCCAAAATCGTCAGCACAGGCGACAATACCGGTCTTAGGTACGATTGAGTTTTGTTTTAAATTATTTTGGGGTAGGGTCATTTTGAAGAAAATGGTGCATCAAATCAGTTGGTTCATTTTAGTCGGTGCGTCGGCAGCGGCGGTACATTGGGCGGTGGCTGTTGGTGGGGTTCAGTATATTCACCTTAACCCGCTTTGGGCGAATTTAATCGGTTGGTTAGTTGCCTTCACGGTTTCGTTTAGTGGGCATTATCACCTGACTTTTCGACAACAACGGGCTGGGGTCAGACAATCTATTCAACGTTTCTTTATGATTTCTGCCTGCGGCTTTGCAATCAATGAACTCAGTTATGCCTATTTCTTGGCCACCACACATATTCGTTATGACTGGCTATTAGCAGGTATTTTAATTGCTGTGGCCGGCGCCACCTTTGTTGCCAGCCGTATTTGGGGGTTTAAAGCTTAGTTCGTCAACTGTTGGCATCTTCCCCAGCCTAGATCATAGTCTTTTACGCGCCAACTGATGATTGAAACGACTAGGGTTTTACTGAGGGTAAATCAGATGATGCATCTGCTACTAAAGTTGAAGTAACAGATCTAGGTGTGTTCAGCGATGAGGTGAGGGGTCAGGTGATTGAGGCGCTGAGGGTGATGTTATACCTGGGTCTAGAACTGAAGAAGATTCACGCTGAGGTGCTGGTTGGGGCTTCAATCCATAGGCATGGGTGGCTTGACCGCGAGACTGGCGCACTAAATAAAGAGGCCTACCTTTAACTTCGTCAAATATTCGGGCAATATATTCCCCCACAATACCCAACGACAATAAATTAATACCTGAGAAAAACAACAGTATGGTCACAATGGTGGGCCAACCATCTACCCGGTTTCTAAAAAGAATAAATTCAATCACAATATATAACCCGTACATAAACGCGCACATCGACACCAAAAAACCCGCTAAGCTGACTACCCTTAAAGGCCACGTTGTAAACGACATCAAACCGGCTAACGCAAGCTTAAATAATCGAAAAGCACCAAAAGTACTTTGTCCTGAATGTCGCTCTTCAGGCATATAGTCAATCGATTCGGTTTTAAAACCGACCCAAGCGTATAAGCCCTTCATAAAACGGTTGCGCTCTGGCAACTGCATGATGGCATCTACTACTGATTTGTCCATAAGGCGAAAATCGCCTGCATTAGGCGGCACACGAACCCCGTGTGAACCTTTAAGCAGGGTATAAAAAAATTGGCTACCCATACGTTTGAGCCAAGACTCATCTGTTCGACTTTCACGCACGGCATAAACCATGTCTACGCCTTGCTCCCATCGAGCCAGCATGGGCGCAATTAAACGGGGTGGGTGTTGAAGATCAGCATCAAGCAATATCATGACGTCGCCTGTCACTGCATTCATGCCAGCCGTAATGGCGGCTTCTTTGCCGAAGTTTCTAGATAATTCTATATATCGAAAACCTGGCTGTTGGCACCATACCGCCATCAAGTTGCTGGTTTTGTCTTGGCTGCCATCGTCAATGATAATGATTTCCCAATGCGCTGTGAGTTGGTTGAGCTCGTTTTGCAGAAGGGGTAATAAAACAGCTAAGTTGTCGTGTTCGTTATAAGCGGGTACAACGCACGATACTTTAGCTGAACGAATATGACGCAGCGGCTGCATCTGTGGATTCATATCAAGCATAGAGGTGGTGTCAATTTTTTAGATTGACACCATCATAGCCGTTTGAAAGGCTTGCTGCATGGCTTAATTGCGGGGGCTTGACCGCTGAGCTTGCTGCAGGCCTTTAATCGCAAACCTAACCGCTGGGCTTACTGTAGGCCATACTACAAGGCTCACTGCAGCGTTCGTTCAAACACAAACTTGCCGTCACGCCAATCAACGGGCACCACATCGTTGGGGCCAAACTGCCCTTCTAATATGCGCTTAGCAATTGGGTTTTCAAGTTGTTGCTGAATGGCACGCTTTAAGGGTCGCGCACCAAATACAGGGTCAAAACCTGCCCGTGCTAACTCAGCCAAGGCTGTATCACTGACTTCTAGTTGCATATCTTGCTTGGCTAATCGTTGTGCCAACCGTTTAATTTGAATACTTGCGATTTTTTCAATATGCTTTGCATCTAAGCTGTGAAAGACCACCACTTCATCAATTCGGTTTAAAAACTCAGGTCTAAAATGTGTTTTGAGTTCTTCCCAAACCACTTCTTTTATGGCTTCATAAGGCTTGCCCACCATATTTTGTATGTGGTGTGAACCCAAGTTAGAAGTCATGACAATGACGGTATTTCTGAAGTCAACGGTTCGGCCTTGACCATCAGTCAAACGTCCGTCGTCGAGCACTTGAAGCAACACGTTAAAGACGTCAGGGTGGGCTTTTTCTACTTCATCAAGCAAAATGACGCTGTAGGGCTTACGACGAACCGCTTCGGTTAAGTAACCCCCTTCTTCGTAACCAACATAACCCGGTGGCGCACCAATTAAGCGCGCAACTGAATGCTTTTCCATGAACTCGCTCATATCAATGCGAATTAAGTGTTCGTCAGAATCAAATAAAAAATCAGCCAAGGCTCGCGTGAGCTCTGTCTTACCCACACCGGTCGGGCCTAAAAATAAGAATGAGCCATAAGGCTTAGACGGGTCAGACAAGCCGGCGCGTGAACGGCGAATGGCATCGGCTACCAGTGAAACCGCTTCGTCTTGACCAATAACACGCTGATGTAAGCGATCTTCCATCGCTAAAAGTTTATGGCGCTCACCTTGCATCATTTTTGACACGGGAATGCCCGTCGCGCGGGAAACCACTTCAGCAATTTCTTCAGCACCCACTTGTGTACGCAACAATTTGGGCTTAGCGCCTTCACTGGCTGCTTTCTTTGACGCCCCCTCTGCGTCTTTCAGACGAGACTCAAGCTCTGGCAGCCTGCCGTACTGAAGCTCGGCAAGTTTATCGAACTGACCCTTGCGTTGCAATTCGGCCATTTCAGCGCGAATCTTTTCAATTTCTTCTTTAATGGATTGTGTACCCTGAACCGCTGCTTTTTCGGCTTTCCAGATTTCCTCAAAGTTGTTGTACTCGCGCTGCAAGCTTTCAAGCTCATCTTCGATCAACTTAAAACGTTTTATAGACGCATCATCGGTTTCTTTTCTAACCGCTTCGCGTTCAATTTTGAGCTGAATGATACGACGATCAAGACGGTCCATGACCTCAGGCTTTGAGTCGATTTCCATACGAATACGGGCACCGGCTTCGTCGATTAGGTCAATGGCCTTATCGGGCAAAAACCGATCAGTGATGTAACGATGCGATAACTCGGCGGCGGCAACAATGGCGGGGTCAGTGATTTGAACGCCATGATGAAGCTCATAACGCTCTTGTAAGCCACGCAAAATAGCAATGGTTGACTCAACATCGGGTTCGTCAACCAACACTTTTTGAAAGCGTCGCTCAAGGGCAGCATCTTTTTCAATATATTTACGGTACTCATCAAGCGTCGTGGCACCAATACAATGCAACTCGCCACGGGCTAAGGCGGGTTTAAGCATGTTGCCAGCATCCATCGCGCCTTCGGCTTTGCCTGCACCAACCATCGTGTGAATTTCATCAATAAAAAGGAGTGTGCCACCATCGTCTTGTGACAGCTCTTTTAGTACTGACTTGAGGCGTTCTTCAAATTCACCACGGTATTTAGCCCCCGCTAGTAAACTGGCTAAGTCGAGCGAAAGTAACCGTTTACCGCGTAACGTTTCAGGCACTTCATCATTCACAATACGTTGTGCCAACCCTTCAACAATGGCAGTTTTACCCACGCCAGGCTCACCAATTAATACGGGGTTGTTTTTGGTGCGACGCTGTAATATTTGCATGGCACGACGAATTTCATCGTCACGACCAATAACGGGGTCGAGTCTGCCACTGCGGGCAAGCTCAGTCATATCGGTTGTATATTTATTTAGCGCTTCGCGATTGGCGTCACCCTCTTGATCGTTTACGCTTGCGCCACCCCTCACCGCATCGACTGCAGCTTCAAGTGATTTCTTTTGTAAGCCGGCATCGCGCAATATGCGACCGGTTTCACCTTTATCATCAGCTAAACATAGTAAAAATATTTCGGTTGGAATGTAAGCGTCACCGCGCTTGGTGGCTTCTTTATCAGTGCGCGTAAAAACAGCCTGCAAGTCACGACTGACTTGAATATTACCTTCGGTACCCTGTACTTGGGGTAAATTATTAATGGCGGTTTCTAAGGCTGTTTGCACCCGATTTACGGCCACACCTGCGCGTGCCAATAAACTACCTGCCCCGCTGTCGGCATCAGCTAACAACGCCGATAAAACGTGGGCAGGCTCTATATAAGCGTTGTCGTGCCGACCCGCTAAGCTTTGAGCACCAGCGAGTGCTTGTTGAAATTTTGTCGTGAGTTTGTCAAATCGCATAATTAAAATTCCTTAAGTATCGGCCAATTTTTTTCGAGCGATGAGAAATAGGATGCTACCTAGAGATCATTACAGTTTATGTTTAAACTATAGGGGTAAGTTTTAAAATTTCAATGGCTAAACCCAACTATTTAACGAGTTAAAAAAATATAGGGTAAGCAGTTTCAAACTTGATTCATATATTGAACGATCTAAAAATTATTTTATTATTTTTAATCGCTCTTTAAGGTTACAGATTTTTTTGCATTTATCTTATTTTGAAGTCTAAGTTATACTTTAAAAAGTGTCACAGTCATTAAATGCATTTGAAGCTAAATGAATGGCTAAATTGATGACTAAATTGAAGACTAAATTGGAAACTCAACTTAAAACTAAAATTGATAAATAAAATTAACAAATAAAAATTAACAAATAAAAATTAAATAATATAAAATAATATACTATATTTTAGTATATTTATACGTAATGCTTACTTTAAAACAGGTTGTACAACTGACGAATGACCTTAAAGCATATTGCCCTGACTGATGATGCCATACATTGTTCAACATGCATGATGGGAAACGTATGTCTGCCAACGGGTATGCCCAGCGCTGAAGTTGAACGGCTTGATGACCTTGTTAAAGAGCGCATTCGTATTCCTAAAGGTAAAAGGCTATTTATAAAAGGGCAACCTTTAGATGCGTTATATGGCCTCAGACTGGGGTCTTTAAAAACCCAACTTGAAGATGAATTGGGCGAAGTGCAGGTAACGGGCTTTTTTTTACCGGGTGAAATTATTGGGTTAGACGGTATGCTCGATGGCTTACATGAATCAAATGCAATCGCGCTTGAAGACTCTGAAGTGTGCGTGGTGCGGCTAACTGATATTGATCGGGTCGGCATGTACATTCCCACTTTGCAACAACAAATTAGACGGTTAATGAGTAAAGAAATATCGCGCTCGCATCAAGCATTGGTGGCGTTAGGGTCAATGCGCTCTGAGCAGCGATTGGCTTCATTTTTACTAAACCTGTCACAACGACTCAGTGCGTTGGGGTATTCGTCTACAGACTTTGTCATGCGAATGAGCCGTGAAGAAATTGGTAATTATTTAGGTCTAACGATTGAAACAATTAGTCGGCTTTTTTCACGCTTCGCCCGTGAAGGCTTAATCAAGGTTCACCAACGCGATGTGTGCATACTCGATATGCAGGCTATCAAAGAACTCGCTGGTCAAACCTGTAAAACGTCAAGTTAGGGTTTTTAGCTTACTCAGGGGTTGGGTTCATGACAATTGATAACGCGCTTGACACCCCTGCTATGAACCAAAACAAAAAGAAACCGGCAGCATATAGCCACTCGCGGGTCGGTCTAATGTGACCAAATATGGCCACATCAAGCGGGTCAATGAACGCAAACACCACGGCACTGGCTACCCCAGCCATTAAAAATGAGGGCCAAAGAATAATCATGATTTGACGACCTGAAAGCATATGTTTTGCCTTTTCGAGTAATTACTTTGAAACGCTGGTCGCATTCGTTTTGTGATTGGCGTTTATATCGATAGCTTGTTTCTCAACCACTAACCCACGCTTTACACCGCCGTCGTAAATTGGCTGATCAGTAAATTGCTGCAAAGCCAGTGCGATCGTGATGGCGCAACCCACTATTGCAATGGCTGGGCCCAGCATTAACAACCAGGGCCAACGATCGCGCCACCATGGGGGTGCTAATTGGGTTTGATCAAGTTGATGTTCAATCATGTGTTGCCTACCTTATCTAGGAAATATGAAGCTTGAGGCTTCACGCACTTGAGTCAGCACAGCGCCATCAGGTGCAGTTGAGGTGGTGACAAATGTAATGGGGTGTGGCCCAGGTGTTGAGCCGTCAATGGCTGCATGAACCACAACGGGTAAAACAAGATTACTGGCCGCTGGCACGGCAATGTGGTCGGCAGCATCTCTGCCACGGCTACCTACCAAGACAGTCATGGGTAATGGCCCTTGGGCTTGAATCGATAATATTAGAGGGGTTTCAGACGCATTAATCAATTGAAAGCGATATACATTTTCAGCTAAACCACCCGTCACCTCTCGACCCAGCATACCGCGATCGCGAATGACATCAACCCGCAAAGTTTCGCGGGTGGCTAAGGCACCAAAAAAGATTGAAATGATGATGACCATGAGAGCGCTATAAATCATGATGCGTGGGCGCAATAACCTGGCCAACACCGCCTTGGCATCTAAATTTTGCAACATGCCGTGCTCAGAGGTGTAACGAATCAAACCCTTAGGGTAATCAAGTTTGTTCATGACTTGATTACAAGCATCTATACAAGCACCGCAACCAATGCACATGTACTGTAGCCCCTGACGAATGTCGATACCCGTGGGACAGACCTGCACACAAATACTACAGTCAACGCAATCGCCTAAACCTTGGGCATGATGATCAGTTTTTTTAGAGCGTGCGCCACGCGGTTCGCCACGCTTGTAATCATATGTCACCACATAGGTGTCAGAGTCGACCATCACGCTTTGAAAACGTGCGTACGGGCACATATATTTACAGACTTGCTCACGCAGAAAACCGGCATTTCCCCAGGTGGCAAAGCTATAGAAAAACAACCAAAACCATTGCCATGCACCCAAATGTAGGGTGATGAGCTCATGCCCAAGTGTGCGTATGGGTGCAAAATATCCGATGAAGGTAAAGCCTGTTATGAAGGCGACCACTACCCATAACGCGTGTTTGGTTGATTTAATACGTATTTTTTTGAGAGACAAACCTTGTTCATCTAGGCGAATACGAGCAACACGATCACCTTCTACTTTGCGCTCTATCCACATAAAGATTTCGGTATAAACCGTTTGCGGGCATGCGTAGCCACAGAATAAACGCCCAGCTACAGCCGTAAAAAGAAACAAGCCTAACGCTGAAATAATGAGCAATAACGTTAAATAAATAACGTCTTGAGGCCACAGCACCATGCCAAAAATATAAAACTTACGCGCACCCAGATCAAACAAAACCGCTTGTCGATCGTTCCACTGTAACCAAGGTAAGCCGTAATAAAGTAATTGCGTCATTGCAACCAAACCCCAACGCCAGCGGGCAAACCAACCTGATACTGAGCGAGGGTAAATCTTTTTACGGACGTCAGCTAACGTGACTTCAAGCGCCTCAAAACCAGGTGCAACAGATTTAGCCCCAGCAGGCTGCCAAGGAGGCGGCACAAGGGTTTCAGTTGCACCTTGAGCAGTTGAATTGGGTGTAGGTGACGTTTTCAACAGCATTACTTCGATTGAGCAACAGCATCAAATGACGCCATTTTGGGTGATTTTGAATCATGCGATAGACCCCAAACCCAAGCGGTTAGCAACCTAATTTGTTCGGGTGTTAAAACATGATTTTGAGCAGGCATTCGGTTGTTTCGGCCATTCATGATGCCTTGTACGATCGTGTGTTCAGAACTTCCGTATAACCAGACACCGTCAACCAAGCTTGGGGCACCTAATACAGTGTTGCCCCGACCCTCAACGCCATGGCATGCTGCGCATAAATTATTGTATGGCGCTTGACCACGATTGGCTTTAATTTGATCATGCGCTAAACCTGAAAAAGCACGCACATATTGTGAAATATCAGTCGCCTGCGTGCCATCAACGACACCTTTAAAGGCGGGCATGATGCCATTACGTCCATGGGTGATGGTTTGTTCAATCGATTCAGGTGTTCGGCCATATAACGAGTCACCCTCAATTAAATTAGGGAAGCTTGGGCTGCCTTTGGCATCTGAACCATGGCACTGCGCACAGTTATTTAAAAATAAACGCTGACCAATCACTTTAGCCTCAGGGTCTTTGGCTACGGCTTCGATGCTCATGGCTTCAAATTTGGCATAGATGGGTTTGATTAACTCAGCGTGCCTAGCTTCGTCAGCCGCAAGCTCTTCTGAAGTGGTGTAACCCAAAATACCCTTGTACTCACCCAAGCCTGGGTAAAGCACCAGATAACCCAAACCAAAAACACAGAGTAAGGCGTACATCGTTGTCCACCATCGAGGTACCGGGTTATTGAGCTCACGAATACCGTCCCACTCGTGGCCAGTATCTTCGATGGTTTCAACATCTTTTTTGAGCCATTTACGTTGTGAGTAAAGCAACCATAAACACCATGCGATACCCAATAACGTGACAGCTGAAATATAGTAGCCCCAGGTAACACTAAAAAAATCGCTCATGTTCGGCCTCCAGATTTTGGTTTTACCGTGACTTGAGCTGTTGATATGTCAGCGCCCTCGTCTGGCAAGTCAAAAGGTAGGTTTGCCGCTTCTTCGTTAGCTTGTTTACGTTTTTTAGAAAACGCCCACCAAATGATGCCAAAAAATACCACCATCGACAAAATCGTACCGATCACATTTAAGGCAATCATATTAATTTCCCCCTAAGGCTTTTGCGCGAGCGTTGGCGTCTGCTTCAAGTTGTGCCTGACGCGAAGCCACGCCTAACCCTTGCAGGTAAGTCACCAAGGCGTCTTCTTCAGTTTTGCCGACAAGCGCTTGGGGTGCATCTTGAATGTCAACGTCGGTATAAGGCACACCTACAAAACGCAACGCTTTCATACGGTCTTGAACGTCTAAGCCTTCAACGGTATTTTGAGCGAGCCAAGGGTAACCCGGCATGTTTGATTCGGGCACAACATCGCGCGGGTTACGAAGATGAATACGATGCCATTCATCAGAATAGCGTGCACCCACGCGAGACAGGTCTGGTCCGGTGCGCTTTGAACCCCACAAAAAGGGGTGGTCATACACAGATTCACCTGCAACCGAATAAGGACCGTAACGCTGAACTTCGGCGCGCAACATGCGTATTTGTTGTGAATGACAACCCACGCACCCTTCACGAATGTAAATGTCACGGCCGATTAAGCTTAATGAATCGTAAGGCTTAATGCCAGGGGCTGGAATGGTGGTTGAGTGCTGAAAGAAAAGTGGCACAATTTGTACTAAGCCAGCAAAAATCACCACCAAAATACTGGCAATAATCATAAGGCCAATATTTTTTTCTAGTGTCTCATGAGAGAACAACGGGGTTTTCTTTTCGCTCATTGTTTCACCTTAAGCATTAACAAGATTAGCCGCAGGCTGAGCCGCGTCGATATGACCAATGGGAACGAGCGGGTTCACTGGCACAGCACCCACGACTGTTTTAAAGACGTTGTAGGCCATCAAACACATGCCGCCCAAGTAAAGGGTGCCACCTAGCAAGCGAATGGCATAGAACGGGTATGTCGCTTTGACTGCTTCAACAAAACTGTAAGTTAATGAACCATCGGGTTCAGTCGCACGCCACATCAAACCTTGCATGACGCCCGCTATCCACATTGAAGCGATGTAGAGCACCACACCAATAGTGGCGACCCAGAAGTGAACTTCAATTAAGCGAACGCTGTACATACGGTCTTTACCCCATAAACGTGGAATAAGGTAATACAACGAACCAAAGGTGATCATGGCGACCCACCCTAAAGCGCCCGAGTGCACATGACCAATGGTCCAGTCGGTATAGTGAGACAACGAGTTCACGGTTCGAATAGACATCATCGAACCTTCAAAAGTTGACATACCGTAAAACGACAGTGAGACCACCATAAATTTTAAAATTGGGTCAGTGCGTAATTTGTACCAAGCGCCCGATAAGGTCATAATGCCGTTGATCATGCCACCCCATGAAGGTGCCAACAGAATAAGTGAAAACACCATACCCAAAGCCTGCGTCCAGTCGGGTAATGAGGTAAACATTAAATGGTGTGGGCCTGCCCACATGTAGGTAAAGGCCAAAGCCCAAAAGTGCACAATCGATAAGCGGTATGAATAGATGGGGCGACCCGCTTGCTTAGGAATGAAGTAATACATCATGCCCAAGAAGCTGGTGGTCAAGAAAAACCCCACTGCATTGTGACCATACCACCACTGCACCATGGCATCTTGCACACCCGCATAGGCTGAATACGATTTCCACATTGAAACGGGAATTTCAATGTTGTTCACAATGTGTAAAACGGCAATGGTCAAGATGTATGAGCCAAAAAACCAGTTGGCAACGTAAATGTGTTTGACGCGACGCTTAACAATGGTGCCAAAGAACACGATCGCGTAGGCCACCCAAACAAAAGTTATTAAAAGATCAATAGGCCACTCAAGTTCAGCGTATTCTTTGGTACTTGTGAAGCCCATGGGTAAAGTAATAGCGGCGCCCACAATAATGAGTTGCCAACCCCAAAAGGTAAACGCTGCGAGCTTGTCACAGAACAACCTCGCTTGCGATGTACGCTGCACCACGTAATAAGACGTAGCAAATAAAGCGCTACCACCAAAGGCAAAAATCACCGCGTTAGTGTGTAAAGGACGAAGTCGACCATAGCTTAACCAGGGTATGTTTAGATTCAATTCGGGCCACAATAATTGTGCTGCTATCCAGACCCCAACGAGCATGCCGACAATGCCCCAAACCACCGTCATAATCGCGAACTGGCGAACAATTTTGTAGTTGAAAGATTCAGCATTGGCAGCGAGTGACTGAGCCATAATTAAACTTCCTTATTTATATATTTCAATCTAATAAGGAAGAGTTTGCCGTTGATTACTTTTTTAGGTTTTGATCTTCATCAAGGTTTGATGAATTAATTTGTATTTGTTGGGGAACTGGCGTGTCAACGTCATGAAGAATTGAATGTGCCGCGTGATCAGGGTCGTCATATTGACCTGAAAAAACAGCCCACCATAAAATGCCACCAATTAATGCGACAAATGCGAGTGAAAGTGGCAAAAGCAAATAGAGCACTTCCATAAGTTAATGCCCACGCTGCGTTGAAGGTAATGTCTTGAACGGCGCAAAATTGTAGTCGTAGACTGGTTTTTGATAAAGCCGGTATGCATTCAAACACACCGCAACCGACGATACAAGCATGGCTAAAGCGGCGACCCAAGGGGTAACCAAGCCCAACGCTGCGAGCGGAGTTGTTACCAAGTGAAAAAGGAGTGAACCATATAAATTTTGACGGGTGATAACCGCTGTTTTTTTATACAAATACAATGTTTCTTCAGGCGTTAGATCTGGGTATGCAGCAAGGGTTGCATGGGCTGCTGCCAAAGACACTGGTGCAGACAGAGACAAGGCGCATGGGCAACTCATAACCAACAAAGCAACCATAACAGCCAGAGCATGTGTGGGGTTAATGACCCACCAGTAAGTGGCCACCACAAATGCAATACCTAATTGCACCACCACAAACCACTTAGCAATACAGTCTGCACGACTGAATAGGCTTTTTCTCAAGGCCTTGAGCTCTTCACCATACTGCGCATGATTGACTGCTTGAGTGGCACGGGTTTCAAAATAGCGCGCTGTTAACAAAAACGCGACAAACATAGTGACCGAATCAAAATAAACCTCGCCATGACCTTGCCACGTTGCCAAGACACTGGGAATAAATGCTGCTGATATGCTGATTGTGACGGGAATATCCATTGTGGTGCGACGTTGTTGGCATGCCTGCCAAGCACCTCGCCATACCGGCCAAGCTGAATACAAAATGACAGGCACGGTGAGTACTAAGCTGGCCCAATTCATCAGAAAAATAGCCCAATCAAGCACATCTAGGTTGTCTTGCCCATAAGCATCTTGCCGCAGATAGCCTGGCAAAGCGAACATCATGACTTGCATCATCGCTAGCCAAGCCAAACCTAACCGAACAAGCGCACGACGACGCGTCAACATGTCTTCATTTGACAGGGGGCGGTTCAGGGTAAATATAGATTTAGCCATGAAGTCATGTTAAGACGTTCGGTTTTATATTGTGTTGATTTAAATCAAAAAAAACGCAGCACCGATTGCTCGGGCTGCGATTAAAACGTCAGTAAAAGCTTATAGCTCGATTACCTACCGACGCGGGGGTCGTGTCATATGCTTGGGTTCACATGAATTAGTGTGATTCGAACTGAGCTTCTTCAGTTGAACCCGTTAATGCCGTGGTTGAAGATTGACCACCCTCGATGGTTTGAGTCACAGCATCAAAATAGCCTGTACCCACTTCACGCTGATGTTTTACAGCAGTAAAGCCTAATTCAGCGGCGGCGAATTCTTTTTCTTGTAGCTCAACAAACGCGCTCATTTGGTTGCGGGCATAGCCGTGAGCCAAATGGAACATGCCGTAATTCAGGGCATGAAAACCTGCCAAGGTGATGAACTGGAACTTATAGCCCATAGCACCCAACTCTTTTTGGAATTTAGCAATGGTGGTGTCGTCGAGGTTTTTCTTCCAGTTAAAGGAAGGTGAGCAGTTGTAAGCCAACAATTTACCGGGGAACTGGCGATGAATGGCTTCAGCAAACTTACGGGCATATTCAAGGCTAGGAGTGGCTGTTTCGCACCATATTAAATCGGCGTAAGGGGCATAAGCCAAACCACGTGAAATACCTTGATCAATACCGGCACGGCTGCGGAAAAAGCCCTCAACCGTGCGCTCACCGGTCAAGAATGGGCGATCGTTTTCGTCAACATCGCTGGTGACTAAGTCGGCGGCATCTGCATCGGTGCGGGCCAATAGCAAGGTGGGCACACCCATTACATCTGACGCTAAACGGGCTGCTATCAACTTAGCAACGGCTTCGCGTGTAGGCACCAATACTTTGCCACCCATGTGACCACATTTTTTCACGGAAGCCAATTGGTCTTCAAAGTGGACGCCGCTAGCGCCTGCATCGATCATCGATTTCATGAGCTCATACGCGTTGAGCACACCACCAAAACCGGCTTCAGCGTCAGCAACGATTGGTGCCATAAAGTCGATATAACCTTGGTCGCCAGGGTTTTTGCCTTCCATCCATTGAATTTGGTCAGCGCGCTGCAACGTGTTGTTAATACGACGAACCACTTGTGGCACTGAGTTGGCTGGGTACAACGATTGGTCTGGGTACATTTCACCAGCCAAATTGGCATCGCCTGCGACCTGCCAGCCCGACAAGTAAATACCTTTTAGACCGGCTTTGACTTGTTGCATGGCCTGATTACCAGTTAAAGCGCCAAGCGTGTTGACGAAAGGCTCACTGTGAAGCAATTTCCAGAGTTTTTCTGCGCCTTTGAGTGCAATGGTGTATTCAATTCCAAAGCTACCGCGTAAATTGACGACTTCTTCTGCACTGTAGGTACGCTTGATACCTTGCCAACGTGGGTTTTGGGCCCATTCTTTTTGTAACTCGCGTACTGCGGCTTCACGGTTAGTCATGTTGAAATGCTCCTGAGGTTTCGATAAGATTCAATTCGATTCGTAAAATAAGAACAAAATAAGTTTGGTTTTTGCAGTTAAATCTTTAAACGTTTAATGCTGATATCGTTGAGATAGTCTACGTCTTTATTGCAGTGCAAAATGGTCTTTTGTCTTATATAAGAGTATTTTTTTTACCTATATTTATCAGTATCTTACATTTTTAATTTCGCAATATGAAATACAATTTGAGATCGTGAAATGATTAATTGCGGCACCGCATCATTGTATTTCATAATATAAAAACCACATTTCATATTATGAAATATTGGGTTCATGTTGCAGTTGTTAACCATGCGATTACACACACGCTTGCGCAAGACCTTCATTACCGAGTCGCGATAGCACTACAATCTTGTTATTAATTTGATCAACCTGCGCTGCTTTTAATCTTCCTCATGGGTCGAGGTCTTAAAACTCGTTCACTTTTTCTTTGTTTTGGCCTGTTATGACTCACGAATTAGATTCAGCACCGCTTGGGCGTGAAACCCCCTACCCGTCTCACTACGACCCGACGTTATTGTTCCCTATTAAACGGCAAAGGGTCATTCCTGAAAATATAAAAATAATTGGCTGGGATTTCTGGCGCGGCTACGAGCTTTCTTGGTTGCAAACCAGCGGCCTGCCCTGTGTAGGTCTACTCAAGATTATGGTGCCGTTTGACAGCCCGTTTATGACGGAATCAAAATCACTCAAACTATATTTAAATAGTTTCAACCAAGAAAAATTCAGCCATGTGAGTCAGTTAATCACACGTATTCAAGACGATATCAGTCAAGCTACCGGTGCAACGGTTGCAGTTAGTTTGATGATGCCTGAGCAATTTAAAACAGAATTCATTAACGAGCCCCATGACACGGGAAATATGGCTGAAATAAACATTGATCAAAGCCAGCGAACCTTTGATGTTTATTCACCTGATGCCCATTTGCTCCGTTGCCATCAGCAGCTGCCGCTGATTACTGAATCTGTATTTTCAAGGTTACTAAAAAGCAACTGCCCCGTCACGAACCAACCTGATTGGGCGAGCGTACATGTTCATTATCAGGGTCGCCCTATAGATCATGAGTCGCTATTGGCTTACATCGTTTCATTTAGGCAGCATCAGGGCTTTCACGAAAAATGTGTTGAAACGATTTTTGCTGATGTGATGCGGGTTTGTCAGCCACAACGCCTGTCTGTCTTTGCGCGTTACACCCGGCGTGGTGGGCTAGACATTAACCCTTGGCGTGCGACTGTCGGGTGTTCGCCCCCGACCTTAATGCGCAGCGCACAACAGTAGCTAGGTTTTAGCTGCAATAACGGGCCAGGCGCGCCTAAGGTAATAAAACATAGACCATACTGTCAAAATTGCAGCAATAATAATGAGCACTTGGCCAATAGCGTAAATAGGTAAGCCCCATGCTGATTGACCGTAAATCAAACAGGGTATGGCTATCATTTGCGCGGCTGTTTTAAATTTACCTAACCAATGCACGGCTACATTGCCGCTTGCACCGAGTTGCGCCATCCATTCGCGAAGGGCAGAAATGGTTATTTCACGACCAATAATAACGAGTGCAATTAAACTTCCCACGCGGTCAAGATTAATCAAAATAAGCAACGCGGCTGCAACCATAAGTTTGTCAGCGACTGGGTCTAAGAATGCACCGAAAGATGAGGTTTGATTCCAGCGACGGGCTAGCCAACCGTCTAGCCAATCGGTGAGTGCGGCAAAGACAAAAACCCATGCTGCAATGGCATCTCGTAAAGAAATCGACAGAACTGCTTCGGGCACATAAAACAGTGCGACAAAGAATGGAATGGTTGCAATTCGAAACCAAGTGAGGGCTATAGGCAAGTTAAATGGCATAGTGCCTTATGCTAACC
Organism: Burkholderiaceae bacterium; assembly: GCA_041688825.1. Taxonomy (GTDB): domain Bacteria; phylum Pseudomonadota; class Gammaproteobacteria; order Burkholderiales; family Burkholderiaceae_B; genus Algicoccus. The sequence continues at coordinate 38,469 of JBDNHM010000067.1, forward strand.
GACTTTTAAAGGTTTCAAGCCTGATGCAATGCATCATATAGGTGTTTAGCCAATTCTAATGAAATGCCCTCTACGGTTGCCAACTGGTCAATAGAAGCGGAGGTAACACCATTTAAGCCACCAAATCGCGCTAAAAGTCGTTGCCGACGTTTTGGACCAATGCCCTCTATGTCTTCAAGCCTAGATACCTGCCTTGCTTTAGCACGCTTGGCACGCATACCGGTTATTGCAAAACGGTGTGCCTCGTCTCGAATATGTGCAATAAGCATCAGCGCAGCCGACCCTTCACCTAACGCTTGAGCAGGCCGATCATCTGCAAAAATCAGTGTTTCTAAGCCAACTTTACGGTTTTCGCCTTTGGCCACGCCCACAAGAACTTGGGTACTTAGGCCATACTCTTCAAAGACCTGACGTGCGACCTCAACTTGCCCTTTGCCCCCATCAATCAATACCAAACCGGGCACGGGTGCGTCACCATCAGCTGCTTTGGCGTAACGTCGTGTTAAGACCTGTCGCATGGCAGCGTAATCGTCACCCGGGGTGATACCGTTAATGTTGTAGCGCCGATAAAGCGATGGCTGCATGTCATGCTGTTGAAACACCACGCAAGAGGCCTGTGTGGCCTCGCCAGAAGTGTGGCTGATATCAAAACATTCAATATGTAATGCTGCCAGTGCAGTGGGATCAGTGTCAAGATCAAGTGCTTCAGCCAGCGCCAAGGTGCGTGCACTTTTAGAGGCACTCTCACTCAGATGTCGGGTCAGTGCAATGTGTGCGTTTTGTTGCGCTTGATCAAGCCATGATTTTTTTAAACCACCAGGGCGCGTTAATAACTTTGATCTCGTTTGCTTTAATGTCATAAGCGCATCAAAAATACCCGAATCGCGAAGCGGGTGAGAGATCACTACTGTTGCAGGTAATGGGTTCTCAACATAGTGCTGAGCCAAATACACATCAAGAATATCACTGGCTTCATCACCATTTGTATGAATCGGGAAAAAAGCCCGGTCACCTAAGTGGCGACCGCCTCTAACCATAGCCAAATTGACACAGACGCGGCCACCCTCAATCACGATTGCCACAATGTCTGTGTCGGCTTGATCTTGATCTTCCATCGTTTGCTGCTGCAGCACTCGCGACAACGCACCCATTTGGTCTCGTAATTGGGCGGCCTGCTCAAACGCTAAAGACTCGGCTGCTTCACGCATACGGGTTTCAATTTCAGACAAAACCTGTTGGGTTTGACCACTTAAAAAACGACTGGCACGATCAACATCAGCCACGTAGTCGGGTAATGAAATTTCACCCACGCAGGGCCCTGAACAACGTTGAATTTGAAACAGTAAGCAGGGACGAGAACGATTGGTATAAACCGTGTCTTCGCATGTGCGCAAGCGAAATACTTTTTGCAAGATATGCATGGTGTTGCGAACGGCCCAAGCATTGGGGTAAGGCCCAAAGAATTGGCCTGCGCGCTGAGTACTGCCGCGGTAATAGGCCATTCTTGGTGCAGCATGGCCCGACAACATCAAATAGGGATAAGACTTATCATCACGAAATAAAATATTGTATTTTGGCTTAAGCTGCTTTATTAAATTATTTTCAAGCAGTAACGCTTCAGCCTCAGACGGTGTAACCGTGATGTCTATTTGTGCGACGCGAGCTACCATGTGGGCAATACGAGGGCTAACGGCTGTTTTTTGAAAGTAAGATGAAACCCGTTTTTTTAAGTCACGCGCCTTACCCACATAAAGCACCTCGCCGGTCGAATCAATATGGCGGTATACGCCAGGCAAATGGGGCAGGCTTGATAAAAACGCCTTGACATCAAACGTTTCAGGTGAAGACGAATCAGGCGTTGTCATGCAACGTACGCACCACAGCCACCGCATGTTGATAGCTAGGCAAGGCTTGAAGATCGCGCCATTTCATTGCTTTTTTAACCGGCATGAGGCGTTCAACACGAGCGGCACTTAGCGGGTCAAGCGCGACTTCAAGCGTATCGATCAATTGCTGCGCCAAGTCAGGCCGATTACAAACCAACGCCATATCGCACCCGGCCCCAATAGCAGCTTGGGCTCGGGCCACTATATCGCCGGCAACACTGGCGCCTTCCATTGTTAAGTCGTCTGAAAAAATAACGCCGTCATATTTTAATTTTTCGCGAAGTATTTCACTGATCCATTTTGAAGAAAAACCTGCAGGCTTACTATCGACTTTAGGGTAAATAACATGGGCGGGCATGACCGATGGAATGACCCAGTCACCTAACCACAGGTAAGGTGAAGCGTCTTCTTGCATTATTCGCGTAAGCGTTCGCGTGTCAGTGGGTATTTCTAAGTGCGAGTCAGCTGCTACCGCGCCATGACCGGGAAAATGTTTGCCACAGGCTGACATACCAGCCACTGACAAACCTTGAGCCAACGCGCGAGCCAGCATAGCCACAACACGCGGGTCACGGTGAAACGAACGATCACCGATAACTTGACTGACACCATAATCAAGGTCAAGTACAGGCGTAAAACTTAAATCAACCCCACATGCGCGTAACTCACTACCCAATACAAACCCAACGGCCGTGGCAGCTGACATGGCGCGCAAAGGGTCGTGAGACCACAAATTCCCCAAACAACCCATTGCAGGTAAAACGGTAAAGCCGTCTTCACGAAAGCGTTGAACCCGCCCGCCCTCATGATCAACAGCAATTAAAAGTCGGGGTGATTTAATGTCATGAATTTTTTGTGTGAGTTCACTTAACTGACGCCTGCTTTCAAAGTTACGGGTAAATAAAATGACGCCACCCACCAGCGGGTGGTTTAAACGTTGTCTTTCATCGGTAGTCAAGGTGGTGCCTTGAACATCGATCATGAGCGGGCCACGTTTAAGGGCTTTAGGTTTTTTTGTTTTTGCCATATTTAAATAAACAGCCCACGTTAAGATTTAAATTGCGGTAGTTGCATCGGTTCGCCGCGTAACGCTGCAAGCCTTGCTTGCACCATAATGGCTTTCATTTGCCTAATGGCATTTTCCCAGCCCTCAAATATTGCTTGGGCAACGATAGCATGACCGATGTTCAGTTCAGCAATACCCGGCAAAGCGGCGATCGCTTGTACATTTTGGTAATGTAGACCGTGCCCCGCATTGACACGAATACCTAAACCCACAGCATGAGCAATGGCCTGTTTTAATCGGTTAATTTCGTGTTGACATTGTTCTAGCGTTCGAGCCTCAGCATAGGCACCCGTGTGCAATTCTATAACGCGCACACCCGTGCGATATGCAGCCTCTATTTGTTGCGCTTCAGGGTCAATGAAAAGTGACACATGAATGCCGTGATCTTGAAGGGCTGCTGTTGCTGATGCCACCTTTTCATAACCACCCACCACATCTAAGCCACCTTCGGTTGTGAGCTCAGTGCGTTTTTCAGGCACTAAGCACACATCATGGGGCTTCACTTGTATGGCGATATCAATCATTTCAGGGGTGACAGCGCATTCTAAGTTCATACGTGTTAACAACTTAGGGTGCATGGCCCACACATCAGCGTCTTGAATATGGCGCCTGTCTTCACGCAAATGCAGCGTTATTAAATCGGCCCCTGCATGCTCAGCCCGAATTGCAGCATCAATTGGGTCGGGATAAATCGTATGGCGTTGCTGCCTAAGCGTAGCAACGTGATCAATATTGACACCAAGGTCTATCATGATGGATCACTTAAAAAATAATACGGGTTAAAAAAAGTCATCAATAGAGCGTCAATTTTAAATGATAAAAGCCAACTTATTTAACGGCTGAAACGGCATTAACTTGAATCACTTCGTTGACGCCACTAGAAGCAACGGGGTAGGGTGATCGTTTTTCTGCGTCTTGAATAGCGGCATTCATGTTGTATTGTGCGCCCGGTGTTGTGTTGTCCCAACCGCCACCTAAAGCCTTGTAAAAGTTGATACGATTGGCAAACGTTTCAAATACGGTTCTCACTTGCTGCTGCTGAGCGGTGAAGTACTCTACTTCTGCAATTTGCACTTGCAAAAAGTTTTCAATACCCGCAAAGTAACGCGCATTGCTTAAATTTAATAACTTTTGACTTGATTGTGCCTGTGACGAACGGGCAATAAGTTGCGAACCATAGGTGGCCTCGCCTGCTAGAGCATCTGACACCTCTCTAAAAGCCACTTGAATGCTTTTTTCGTAGGCCGCAATTGCACCTCTCTGTACTGCGTTAGCACCCGACAAGTTAGATTCTAGGCTGCCGCCAGTAAAAATGGGTATTGAAACGGTCGGCGCAAAAGCCCATACACCCGTACCAGAAGAGAACAAGTTGCCTAGCGACGTACTTGCGCCACCGATACTGGTCGTCAAGCTAATATTAGGGAAAAAAGCAGCACGTGCAGCGCCGATATTCGCATTGGCTGAAAGCAATAGGTTTTCTGCCTGTCTAATATCGGGGCGTCTAAACAGCAAATCTGAAGGCATACCCTCTGGTATGCCTGCCATCAAATTGAGCTCTTTTAAAGGCATCTCTGGAGGCAAATCATTTGGCACAGCCTGCCCAATTAGTACTGAAAGCGCGTTAAAGGCCAGTGCCTTCTCGCGCGTAAAAACCGCCACATCACCTGCTGAAGAATCTAACAATGCTTTAGCCTGCATCAGCGCAATATCTGAGGCCACACCCGCTTTAGACCTTTCAAGCACCAACTGATAGTTTTTTAAGCGCGATTGAAAAGTTTGTTCTGTTAAGGTTAGTAAAGCTTGAGCCACACGCAAACTTAAATAATTAAGTGCAGTATCAGCAACTAAACTAATTTGTACGCCACGCGTAACTTCTGCTGACGCCAAGTATTGCTGAAAAGCAGCCTCAGATAGGTTGCGTAAACGACCAAATAGATCAATTTCAAAGGCAGTTACCCCCACTTCCGCTTGATACAAGCTAGTAACGGTCGAAACGTTACGATCTGAACCGCTCGGTAAGACTTGGCGCTGTTTAACACCCCCCGCCCCTGCACTAATTTGTGGAAAAAGTGCACCACGCTGAACACCCCACAGCGCTTGAGCTTGGTCCATGCGAGCAACAGCAATTCTGAAATCGCGATTATTTTCAAGTGCAATCGCAATGAGTGCACGCAAACGAGGGTCTAGAAAAAAATCTTGCCACGCAACATCTGCCGCACTATTTGCATTGGGCCCATTTTTACTGAGGCCCGCTGGGTTTGAAAGTTGTTCAGCTGTTTGCTTTTGTTGACTCATTTTGCCAGACTGGGCATCGTATTGAGTTTGCTCTAAAACCGGCCAACTTTGTGACACAGGTGCAGCGGGTCGAACATAATTAGGCGCAAGGTTGCAGCCCACTAATGAAGTGACCAGTGAAACGGCCATTACCCGGCAACTAAAATATTTAAGAGCGGCGTATTTCATGATGCGCCCCCTTTGTCAGTATCTTTGTCTTGCGCGACCTGACGGTTAGGCTTAATCAAATCAGGGGCAACAGCTGGGTGACCATGTAATTTTTCAAACTCTCGCGCCTGTGCGCCTAAAAGTTTAGGTTTAGCTTTAAAAAATGACAAAACCACCACAAAAAATACGGGTACGAAAATTACCGCAAACGGTGTGGCAGCCAACATACCGCCCAAAACCCCAAAGCCAACGGCTTTCTGACTTGCTGCGCCGGCACCTGTTGCCAAGGTTAAGGGCACCACACCTAAAATAAACGCCAATGAAGTCATGAGTATGGGTCTAAATCGAAGCCGTGAAGCTTCAATTGTGGCCTCATACAAACCCATACCCCGAGCATTTAAGTCTTTGGCAAACTCAACAATCAAAATTGCATTTTTAGCCGATAGGCCAATCACCGTAATCATACCCACTTGAAAATATACGTCATTACTCATACCTAATGCGCTCACCATTGCGACCGCACCCAACATACCGAGTGGTACAACCAACATAACCGCTAACGGAATAGCCCAGCTCTCATAAAGGGCTGCCAATACCAAAAATACGACCATAATCGCTAAAACCATCAGCATGGGGGCTTGTGCACCCGCTTGCTTCTCTTGATATGAAAGACCTGTCCATTCAAAACCAAAACCGGGTGACAGTTCAGACATTTGAGACTGCATAGCATTCATTGCCTGCCCAGAAGAGTACCCAGGTGAGGCAGAGCCAGATATGCGAACAGTGTCGTAGCTGTTGTAACGCACGACCTGGGTTGGACCCTTGAGCCAATCGGCCGTGACAAAAGCGGACAAAGGCACCATTTCACCCTTAGTATTGAGCGCATTCAGGCGCAATACATGGTCAAGGCTCATACGAAAATCGGCATCGGCTTGAACCCAAATGTTTTGCATCCAGCCTAAGTTCGGAAACTTACCCACAAATTTACCGCCTATTGCCGTGGCTAACACCCCAGCTGCCTGCGGAAAATCAACGCCTAGCGCGGCTGCTTTTTGACGATCGATTGTTAGACTGAGTTGAGAGCCCGGCCCTAAACCAGAAATACGCACCTGAGACAACACTGGGTTTTGTGTAGAAGCTGCCAGCAGTTGCCCTGCTGCTGACATGAGCGCCCCGTAACCTAAATCACCCCGATCTTGCAGACGAAAATCAAAACCTGAGGAATTACCTAAAGCAGAAATTGCGGGTGGCAACACTGCAAACACTAGCGCATCGGGCACCGTACCCATTAAGAAACCCGTAGCTTGGCCTGCAACCGCTTGCGCCGACATACCAGGCCCCTTGCGCGCTGAGAAATCTTTCAATGTTACAAACGCTAGGGCTGCATTTAAACCGTTACCGTTAAAGCTAAAACCTTGTACTGCAATGATATTTTGTACCGCAGGCTGTTTTAAAAAGTAATCTTCTACTTTACCAATAACTTCTTGCGTACGGGTTGAGGTGGCCCCAGCAGGCAATTCAATATTGGCAATAATGTAGCCTTGGTCTTCTTCTGGCAAAAAAGCACCTGGCAAGCGCATGTAAAGAAAGCCCATGACCACCACCAACACCAAATAAATCACCATGTAGCGACCGCCTTTGTGAATGATGCGGCCAACATAGCTTTCGTAACGTTGGGTTGATCGATTGAAGAATCGATTAAACATGCCAAAAAAGCCGCGCTTTTCTTCGTGATGACCTTTAGGAATCGGTTTCAAAATCGTGGCGCATAAAGCAGGCGTAAACGTAAGCGCCAAAAAAGCTGAAAACAAGATCGATATCGCCATGGCGACAGCAAACTGTTTGTAAATGACCCCAACAGAACCTGACATGAATGCTAAGGGAAGAAACACAACCGTTAAAACCGCTGTGATGCCAATAATAGCCCCCGATATTTGCGGCATGGCTTTGCATGTTGCCTCGTAAGGCGATATACCTTCTTCAGCCATAATGCGTTCAACGTTTTCAACCACCACAATCGCGTCATCTACCAAAATACCAATGGCCAACACCATCGCAAACATGGTTAACACGTTAATTGAGAACCCCATTGCATTCATTATGGCAAATGCACCTAACATGGCTACGGGCACTACCAAAGCAGGAATTAAGGTGTAACGAACATTTTGTAAAAAAAGGTACATCACTAAAAACACTAATACCATTGCTTCTAACAAGGTATAAACCACCTGTTCAATTGAGACTTCTACATAGGGTGCGGTGTTGTAAGGAATACTGTAGGAAACGCCTGGTGGGAAAAATGCAGACAACGATTTAAGCGTTTTTTCAACCCCTTTTGCAGTTTCTAAGGCATTCGCGTCAGGCGCTAAAACAATCGCAAAAGCGGCAGTAGGTTCGGCATTTAAGCGCGCACTAAATTGATAATTGTCGGCCCCCACTTCGACCCGTGCAACATCGCTTAATTTTATTGACGAACCATCTGTATTGGCACGTAAAACAACAGCTTCAAAATCACTTACTGTGCTGAGTTGACCATTACTTAAAATGGTTGCTGCAAATCGTTCTGATTCTGGGTTGGGTGGTCCACCTATGGCGCCACCTGCAATCAGAATGTTTTGTGCCGCTAAAGCAACGTTGACGTCACTTACGCTGAGGTTTAAGCCCGTTAATTTGTCAGGGTTTAACCAAATGCGCATAGCTCTGGGTGCTGCAAAGAGCTGAAAAGTACCCACACCTGGCACACGTGAAACGGAGTTTTGTACATTACGTGTAATGTAATCAGCCAAGCCTGTTTGATTTAAAGTGCCATCTTTTGATGAGAGCGCACCAATCATTAAAAAACCGGCACTGGTTTGGCGATACCGCAGACCCTGTACATTAACGGCTTCAGGTAACTGAGCCACAACGTTTGCAACTCGATTTTGCACATCAACCTGCGCTTGATCTGGGTTAGTGCCAGGCGCAAATGTAGCCGTAATTTGAGACTGGCCGCTTGCATCACTAACTGACTCGTAATAAAGCAAGCCTTTTGCACCGTTTAACTGATTTTCAATGATGCTGGTTACCGAACGGGCCACTTCTTCAGCTGATGCACCGGCGTAATTAGCCGTAATTTGAATTGACGGTGGGGCCACGTTTGGGTACTGCGAAATCGGCATCACGCGTAACGCGGCAATACCTAGAAACGTGATTAAAATCGCTACAACCCAAGCAAATATTGGGCGGTCTGTAAAAAACTGAGGCATGTGTATCGCTTTACTTTTAAATACGGGTTAAGAACCGACTTGCCAAGGTTTGGCATTGACGGGTGCACCCGGGCGAATTTTTTGAAGGCCTTCAACAATAACTTGATCACCGGCCATGAGGCCTTCAGAGATAATGATGCCCCGTTCAGTGGTCGTACCAACGATAACAGGCACTAATTTAGCAACGCCTTCCTTGACCAGATAAATACTGGTTTTGCCATCTGCCGTGCGTTGTAAGGCTTGTTGCGGCACAGTGAGGGCGTTAGGTTCACTGCCCTGCTCAATAAGAACGCGTACAAACATACCAGGTAGTAGTTTTAAATCAGGGTTAACGACTTCAACCCGTAAAACCACCTCACCCGTACCGGGGTTAACATTGAAGCCTGTAAACATTAGGCGACCAGGGTGGTCATAGGTTGAACCGTCTTCAAGCAATACGTCAACCTTTGCAGCTTCTTTACTGATTTGCGTCATCGTGCCTTGACGAAAAGCTTGACGCAGTTTGGCAAGTTGCGCTGAAGACTGATTGACATCAACATAGACAGGACTAATTTGCTGCACCAAGGCCATTTGTGTAGCCGTAGAAGCCTCCACCAGCGCCCCCTCAGTGACTAATGCACGCCCAACTCTGCCATCAATCGGTGAAGTGACCAGAGTGTAATCAAGATTAATTTGGGCTAACTGAAGTTGTGCTTGCGCCCCGAGCACTGAGGCAGCTGCCTGGGCAGCACGGGCACGAGCATCGTCATATTCTTGGCGACTGACTGCGTTTATTTTGACCAGTGGGGCATAACGTTTAGCTAACGCAGCAGTTGCTAACGCGTCTGCCTTGGCGCGCTGAACGTCTGCCTTGGCTTGACTTAAGGCTGCCTGGTAAGGCGCTGGGTCAATTTCAAACAACACATCACCCGCTTTGACATCACCACCCTGCGTAAAGGTAATTTTTTTTACGATGCCAGTCACGCGCGCTCGAATTTGAGCATCTCGAACAGCATCAACGCGACCCGGTAAATTAGCAAATATTGCTGCGGTATGAGGCTCAACCGTTATGGTACTGACCAATGTGGGTGGGCGCTGCCCACCCTGTGGGGTCTTGTCGCAACCTATTAATGTCAAGGCTACAACAACAACTAAAAACAACTGACGCATGAGACAAAAACCTTTTATTTTTTAGGTACAACAGAAGAGGGTGCTAATAATGGGGGTGGTGTTGCAGCGGGTTCTGCAGCGAAGGGGTAATAAGCAAATATTTGTGACACATCTAAGCTCAGTTTGTTTGCCGAAGTGTCGTTTTTAAAATTATCAATTTGGCTCTTAGAAACGCCTTCCCATACCAACTGTTTTTTGCGTGCGTCAATTAGATCGATTTTAATAATACCGTTGGTATATTGAACAACCGTTGGTGCAAAACCAAACCCGCCGTAACCTGGCCACGGCTGATACCAGCCACCATCAAAGCCATATGGGCCCCAAGCCATCGGAGGCGGGGCAACATACTCGGCTTCTTTTCGAATTTTGATGAAAAAATTCACCAATAAGTCAGGGTTTTGAGCTTGGTAAACATAACCACGTTGTGTCATTTGATTGTTAACTGACTCTTTTAATCGTGCTGTTACGATCGTGGTGTAACCCCCGCGATCAGTACCCAAGGGCTCTGCAAAGGCGAAAGTTTTATAGGCCGCAAAGTTTGCGCTGTGATCATAATCAGTTGTAATTTGTGGCGCATTTAAGCTTGCACATGCACCCAATACCAATGTCGAGGACAGACAGAGGCCGCCAAATAATTTACGTAACACATGACGCATTTGAAACCCTTTAATAGTCTTTTAAATTTAACCATGATATTCGATGTTATTTATCTTCTAAGTCAATTTAGCACTAACTCGCCCTTCACAAGGCGTGTAACCATAGACTTTACCCACTTTCGAGCCGGCAGTTGGTACTGTTTTTCGATTTGCTGTGCCCACTCGTATAAGTCAGCCCAAGGCACCTGAAGAGGTGGGCCTTTAAAAGCCAACACAATTTGGTTGCCTTCATCAATTTGTGGCAAAAACAATAAGCGACCGCCAAAAGCTGTCTCGATGTGGCGTACATTTCGGGTATAGCTTTCGTGTGCACCGAAAAGGTTGACAACCATTATGCCAACGGGTGATAAGACGTCGTAACAACGCTTATAAAAATCGAGCGAGTCACGAACAGGCCCACGCGCTTGAGCATCGTACAGATCAACCATTAAAATGTCACACGTGTGACGGTTTGCTGCTTTTTGCACCCATTTACCCGCATCTTCTTGAAAAACTTCAAATTTTGGCTGATTTGAAAGCTTAAAAAACTGTTGGCACACGTGAACAACATCAGGGTTCCATTCAACAACCCATAAACGATTGGGTAAATGTTTGAGGCAAAATCGAGTTAATGCCCCCGCCCCCAGACCCAATTGCCCAATAATGGCGTCAGTTTGAGGTTGTAAGAACAATAACCAAGCCATCATTTGTTGCGTATAAGCTAAAACAAGACGATTGGGCTTGGTAACTTGCATGGCACCCTGCACCCATGGCGAATCAAAATGCAAATAGCGAACCCCTGACTGCTCTGAAACCATGGGTTGATCTCGTTCGGCAAAAGGTGACTTTTTCATAGACGTTGCGCCATCAGTATTAACCCGCTAAACTAAGGGGTTGTAGAAAAGAATAATGCTCGGGTTTTTAACAAAAACGTACAAATCAGTAACGTGATAATTTCTTGATAA
>JBDNHM010000380.1:0-3006 GCA_041688825.1 Burkholderiaceae bacterium
GGTTTACAAGTGAGCGGCTGCGTCTAGAAGAGATCGATGAGGTCTGCGTGAACTTCGTCCCGGTTAAGCATATGATGCTAGGAAATTTTGTGATCGGAGCCCTACCGCGATGAGTCCTGTTCACGCATCAGCGCCCACTATTGATAACAATCCCACTAACGAGCTCTCTGGACAGCTGCGAGCTTACCTTCAATCACTCGCCGCTCGGCGCTTATCGATCACTTATTGGGAGACTGTCAAAGAGATAATGCTTTTACCTCCAAACACTATTCGTCAGGTCGCTGAGGCGTTGGAACAGACTATGATCGAGGATGCGGACGCTGGGCGTCCCTTCCTTGCAGCCGTGGTAATTAGCAAGTGGCGCGGCGACTTGCCGGCACCGGGCTTCTTTTACTTTGCGGCACATCTCGGACGCTACTCCGGTGGTGCAAGAGGGCTGGAAGCAAGGATGTTTCAAGCAGCCAAGCCTAAAGCGGTGCTCGCCTTGTGGGGGCCGCCCAGTGACTTCCACAAAGATGCATGAAAAACCAGTTGTATCTCGTTTGACACAGCTCTTGGATCAGAGCCGACTTCAGCTCGTAGCCAATGGCGGTGTAAATGGCCAGTGCCTTCGCGTGATTATAGTTGGCGCCGGTTTCGCCGGCCTCACTGTCGCGAAAAGGTTAGCCAAGGCGTCAGTGGACATCACCTTAATCGACCGCGAAAACCATCACCTCTTTCAGCCGCTGCTCTACCAGGTGGCGACTGCCGGACTGTCGCCGGCCGATATCGCTTGGCCCGTTCGAGGTCTGGTCCGGCACCAGCCCAACACACGCGTATTACTTGGTGCGGTCACTGGCATCGATCGTATACGCAAACAAGTCATCTTGGAGAACCACAAAATCGCCTATGACGTTTTGGTACTCGCGACCGGGGCGACTCATAGCTATTTTGGCAATGATAGCTGGGCCGTCCATGCACCGGGGCTGAAGACGATTGATGACGCGGTAGACATCCGCCGCCGTTTGCTGCTTGCCTTCGAGCGCGCAGAGATGGAACCTGATGCGCGAGAGCGCGAACGGCTACTCACCATCGTAATCATCGGTGGCGGACCGACGGGGGTCGAGATGGCTGGCGCTGTCGTTGAACTGGCGCGCATGGCGCTCGCAGCAGACTTCCGCAGCATCGATCCCAAACATACGCGCGTGATTCTGGTCGAGGCTGGGCCGCGGTTGCTAGCTAGCTTTCCAGAGTCACTGTCAAACCATGCCGAACAAGCGCTTCGTCGCCTCGGCGTGGATGTCCGTTTGAAACATAAAGTTACGAATTGCTCTGCAACCGGAGTCACATTAGGTTCTCAAAATGTGCCTGCAGGCACACTTATCTGGGCGGCAGGAGTCGCCGCCTCACCAGCTGCCGACTGGCTCGCATTGAAGAGTGATCGCTCCGGACGAGTGATTGTCGAAGACGATTTACGACCGCCCGGCATGCACGACGTTTTTATTATTGGTGATACTGCGCTCGCGCATGACAATGCCGGCAAGCCACTCCCCGGCATCGCCCCAGTCGCTAAGCAGCAGGGTGCCTATGTAGCAAAATTCATCAAGGCGTGCCTCACCGGCAAGGATGAACCGCCGCCCTTCTGTTATAGGGATCGAGGCAATCTTGCCACGGTCGGGCGCAAAACCGCCGTGATCGCATTTAAACGTCTGCAACTCAAGGGGTGGTTTGCCTGGTGGATTTGGGGCATTGCCCATATCTACTTTCTAATCAGCCTGCGTAACCGGTTGATCGTCAGCACGCAGTGGCTCTGGTCCTATGTCAGCTTCGAGCGCGGAGCCCGGCTCATCACGGGCCTGCACACCACCTTCGAACCTGACCGACTAAATCGTTGTGATGACGATAATCACCCGTCGGATAAACAAAGAGAGAATTGAATGGTGGGATTGATGGGTTTTATTTTTTACGCAAAATACACATCAAAACACCCCTGCCGCATGCGCCTGCTGATCAGCATGGTACTAGCTGCGCACCATCGGACCCGATGCTATGTGCAGGAATCCGTTAGCGGTAAGCCAACGCCGTTATATCTTTTACGAATTTAAAAGTTCAAACTACTCCCATGATATTTTCAATGGAGAGTTTGAGATGAGTACGATAAGTTTAAACCCAACACGCACGACACGTGAGCAGCGCTTTGAGAGCGAACAAGAGTCATTTAAAGCAAGCGGCTTAACAGTGCGTGAGTTCTGTCGGCTTCACAACATTAGCCCTTCGGGTTTTTACAGTCGCCGCGCTAGCGTAAGCGGTAAGCACGCACCGTTAACCTCAGCCGTTTAGGCGTCTTTTTTTCTCATCTGATCAATCAGATGTAGCACTGAGCGCTTGGGGTTTTGAGCGAACAATTCTTTCCAACGTCTTGGCGTTAACTCATCCATTTCTAAGGGCGCCTGCTCTTTGACTCGTTGCAACACATCGACAAAGTATTCATACGGGTCAATGCCATGTAGCCTGCAGGTGACTAACAAACTTTGCACAATACCCACGTGCTCTGCACCCATTTCAGTCCAACAGAATAACCAGTTCTTGCGATTATGAGCAGCTGCTCATAATCGCAAAGCGTGGCTCTTCAGTGACACCCCAGCCGGTGCGCATTCAAGTGCGGTGATTTACTCGCTGCTCGAAACAGCCAAAGCCAACGGCCTAGAACCCTACACTTGGCTGCGCCAAGTGTTAAACGAATTGCCTGCTGCAAAAACGGTTGATGATGTTGACGCGCTCATGCCTTGGCATATTAAAAATAAAATAATTACTCAATCGTAATCGTAAAATTGTGGCCATCACAGATGGCTTAAAGAAGCAACACTGGGGTTTGTGGATCGCTTACGATTTGTTCAATCGACAAGTCGTCGGTTGGCAAGTCAGCACTCGGATTGACCAAGTCTTGGTCAATGATGCTTTAAATGCGGCCTTACATACGCGTGGCAACCCTTGTGGCGTTACCGTACACACTGACCGCGGCTCGCA
>JBDNHM010000381.1:0-4700 GCA_041688825.1 Burkholderiaceae bacterium
ATGTTCTAGTAACTGCTCATTTACATGGCAGCTTGACCCGGCATTGCAGGCGCTATTGAATGATTTAAGTTCTAGTAACTGCTCATTTACATGGCAGCTTGACCTAAACGCCTACCCTCTATGCACAGAATGTAGTTCTAGTAACTGCTCATTTACATGGCAGCTTGACCCTAATCCCAATTAAATGATGTATGTGTGGCAGTTCTAGTAACTGCTCATTTACATGGCAGCTTGACCTATGCCCGTAAGCGCCGTAGCTGTAGAGTAGTTCTAGTAACTGCTCATTTACATGGCAGCTTGACCTGATATTCTTCAACCCTTTGATTCTATTTGATTTAAATCATTGTCTAGAGCATCTAAACTGCTCATTCGCATCCTATGATGCTCCTCAGCATGATGATTTTTACATAAAACTTTAACATCTGACATCGTTGTTCGTCGTTGCCCAAGTGAAATAGGGTTGCAGTGATGCACATCGAGCAGGTGAGGTAATGTCACCGTACAGCCCACCCACATGCATTGCTCACCATAATGCTTTAGCGCAGCTTTACGAAGGCTTTCATTTCGTTCAGCTTTCATGTGCTCAACAAGTTCACGGCCCCCCTCTTCGAAGCCAACCCAATCAACTTTAAACCTTGACGGTATTGCCTCTCTTAGTTCTGACCTACTACTGCGCGGGTCTAGTAGCAGTAAAGTGCATTGAGCGTCGGGCGTTCTAAGCCCACGATGCAGTCCCTGATTAGTTCGACGAATAGCAACAACCTTACTATCGATATAACGCCCGACATCATGACCATCTAAAACGTTTCTTACACCATAAGGTGTTTTTGGAATCACTAATGTTTTCCATCGTAACCTTGGCGCATCTAGCCCAGACCAAGCACCTGCTGCGATTAGAATGCCGTCATCGGGGCACCGCGCAACCGCATCAGTCAAAGGTTCTCCGGACTCTCTAATAGTGGCCTCTGGTAGTAATTGACCCAACTCAAATGTTGTTTTGTGGCTTGTTGTAAGAACCAATGTTGGCCGCTTCGCAGCTTTAATCTTTTCAGCCATTTCATTAATAGACATTTCATCAGATGCAACTTGAACATCTAGGCTGCCGTGCATGACTGGATCAATGTGCCTACTCTCTGGTGCTATAGCTGTGAGCCCAAGTGCTTTAACAAAGTAATCAAACCGCCCAGATACCTGAAGTGTTCCGCTTGTAAAAATACAGCGTGGTACATCTGCCACAAGCCGCTTAAGCATTCTGCCCGGCAAACGATGTTTTAAAGTTAAAGCGCCATCCTCCTCATATCCAACTACTTTGTACCAAGCTGGGTTCTCTAAGGCATATAGGATAGAACTGGCAGCACCACGGTCTTCTGCGTCAACGGCATTTGCCTTAACTAATTTAGCCGCACTCAACGCATTACCTAACATAGCGCCACAATCTTTAAGTGCTTCAGCCGAAATACTAAATGTGCTTCTCAGGTCAGCAGCGTCAGCTAATAAATCAGCCTCATCAAACAGCACAACATCACGACTACGAAGCTGTGCATACTCTGGATTGAAACTGTCAATAAAGGCTGCCGCATGGGTGGTAATTAATAAATCGGCTTCTAAAGCCTGCTTCTTGTGTGAGCGATAATCTGAGTCACGAGTAAAGTCTCGCCTTGATTGCAACGCTACAACCGAAACGGATCTTCCACCGCAAGCCACATGCAACGCATCACTTTTTAAATACTGATCAATCAACTGCCGAGTACTTAAACAAATCGCAATGCGTTTTCGTGAAGCAATTAGAGGAATGCTAAAGCCGTGCGTTTTACCCAGACCTGCTGCTGCTCCTGCCAGAAGTGGTGCCCCCGGCTTAATAGCACCCTCAATTAATTTCGCATATTGTGTCTGTTCAGGGCTGCGGTAAATCATGTGGTAGTTGTTTCAGCATTTAAAAAAGTAGTCCCTGCCTCAGTCCATTGAACATTAGAACCCTCGCCCTCAGCAAAGGCTACCGTAGCGAGTACATCACCATCTGCATTCTTAAATGTTGCTTCAAGTGCAACTTCCCCACAACCACGAGCACGTTGAGCGCCAAGGTAAGGTTTTTCGCCAAACCCCACTAAAGCATCCACTAACACACGTAAGTCGTTGGGTATGGCTGAATTTACAGTTAATTTTCCATTCAGAGTGATACCTGCGGGTATGAACTCAAGTTCAACTAAATGTTTGGTATTTTCGGAATCGTCATCACCCTTTTGCGTTTTTTTAAGTTCTTTTAACTCTAAGATTTTGGCTTCTATTTCGTCAACCTTGGTTACATCTTTTGCTTTCTTTGCAGCCATTAGTTCACGCGTGGCAAGCTTAATTAATTGACCAACTTGTGAGGCCATACCTTGTTTACTCTGACGATCGTACATACGGTCTTGCTCATCAGAACCCAGCGCATCCATCATATCTTCGTTCGTGTCTAGGTCCCTTCTTATATGGCTGATTTTTGCGGGTAGAACATTGACCTCTGGCATGAAGTGAGAGACATACAAACGACTAGCCAACTTCCATGTGCCAAATAAGTCCAATAAGGGGTTTTCTTTACGGACCGCAATCTGCTCTTTGAGCCTGACTTGTTCTGGAGCGTCATCTTCCGCTGGGCGTAGGTCTTGGCCAAGGGCTAGCATATAGGCTTCTTCAAGCTTCACCTTGCCGCTCTCAGAGCGCATCTGACTCAACGCCGCTTCGTGCCGAACTCGACCTCTAAATTGCGCTGCAGGTATGTAGACCGTGCGAAGGTGGCGCCCCTCTTGATCGATGCCTCTTGCCAAAAGCGGTAACCCGTCAACACTATGATGAGTAAACGTTAGCGGTTGTACTGAATGCAAGCTGATTTGTGCAACTATTTTCATTTTCTGGTTAGTCATTTCATGTGCCTTTTTTTGTTTTATTGAACGATCATCAAATTCAAACCAAATGCCTTGCCAACTTTGCCGACTCCATTTATCAAACACTGACCGAATAAAGTCGAATCGCTTACGCGCAGAAGCCCGGTAAACTCAGTGGCATCAATGGTGAACTTTCGGCCATTATGGGTTTCAATTTTTTGCATGCCCCCAGAGATGTGGACGCCAACAACCTCAAAACCATGTTTGGCTGCTTGTTTATCTAGCCATACCCTTCGCCCTCGCCAATCAGATGTTGGGAGATAGACATGCTTGTGGCCCTTACTAAATGCAACACATGCAGTTGTCGTGAATGCCAATAACTTTCCGATCTCGTACAGAGGTGGTTGCGCGTCATGAGGCCTAATACGAACAGTTGACCCTTCATCTGCCCACAAGGCAGGCTTGCCGTTTTGAAGTTGTTCCACAATTCGGTGAAGTGCGTACCCGCGCACACGAGGTGGCTTATCAATCCTGATTTCCATGCTTTCTCCTTTGTAGCGTCATAAGTCTTGGTTTTACCTTGCTCGCACAAACGTGCGGCTCTTGGGTCGTAGGTCACGTAAATATCATTTGCCGTCGTGGTTCGTTTACCTAGTCCAAGCAATACACAGGGCTTGCCTGCCTTAAGTGCCAAATCGATTGCCGTTTTACGGTCTATATCGTGGCGAAATCCTGCCTCGGGTAGGGTCTTAAAGCTTGTTGCTACCCAATCCGCAGTAACCACAAACCAACACGATGATAGTCTTAGAAATTTACCCGTGTTTAACGGCAATGCAATACTAAATAAACGATCAGTATCTTTGACTACGTCATCAGTTTTCTCATCTTCAGGGAGCAAACGGTAACCAGCATGCTGCATAAAAAATTCAGGGCCATTCATAAGTCAATCTCCGGCACAAAGCACTTGGTTCGATTACGAACATCCCAATAAGGGGCCTTCCAAGCAGCTTCTACAGGAACAAAATCATGACTTAAGTGCCAGCGAACGGTTGGAACTGGGCGTAAAGGTTCATCAGCAAAGCCAACTAAGCCGTCAATTTCACCAAGCTCAGCTTCCCATAACTTGACCTCGCCGTACCCAACAACTCGGCGCTTACCGATTGCCACAATATCTTTAACGACATCTAAAACATCAAGCATTTGCCCCGTTGCATACCACTCGATGGCAGTTGCTACTTGAGTTGGTTAGCTATTGATGATGTTGCCAGCATCGCGCTGGCGAGCCAAACCGATTTGTAAATCGTCAGACCTTGTATTGGTTTTAATGACTTCTAACCACTCGGGGGTGTGCTCGGGTCGAAGACTTGCTACAAAAGATGCTCTAAATTTATCAGACACCGAATCAACTGGAAACCCTGCGCTCGCAAAATAAAGCCCTTCGTCGCAGCGCAAAAGATCACTGACATCCCCTTTACCTAAAATTGACATAAGCAATGCATCAAGAGTCATGAACCCTCGTTTAATAATCGGCGTGTTTAGGTAAGCACGTAACGTAAACATCTCCATTCAACTCTCCAAACACTTAATGCAAAGCAAAGGAACGAAACACAACCGATGACAGTAATTATGCAACGAAACTATATTCGACATCAGCTATTGAGGGGCTTTGGTTTTAACTGATCATTAAATAACTGATTTGCTTTTCGCCCTGCAAATAATAAACGATTAACGCTATCAATAAGAGTCTCAAGAAACTGTGAAATATCTGAACCCATCATTGAGTAAGAAACTATTAGGGAGTTATCTTCAGTAACACCTGCACGAACAAACGGCTGGGTC
>JBDNHM010000068.1:0-18972 GCA_041688825.1 Burkholderiaceae bacterium
AAACATGACTCACTTTGGCCTATAAATAGGCATTTACTAAATAACTAATTTGTAACAATTAAAAATGTTTAAGGGTTAAGCCCGCAATCATCGAACTTAACCCTTTCACGAACAACTTTAATTTAAATTATCTAAATTATCTAAATGATCTAAATCGAATAACGTATTAAAGATGTTTAATCATTGCCTCAGCTGAACTGACTTCAAAACTACCGCCTGACTCAACTTCTAAGGCTTTAATAACGCCGTTGTCAATAATTGCAGCGTAACGCTGTGAACGCATACCCATATTACGTGCAACCAAATCTAACTCTAGGCCCATGGCTTTGGTCCAGTGGCCTGAACCGTCACTTAACATGCGCACTTTACCAGCCGTATGTTGATCACGGCCCCAAGCGCCCATAACGAAAGCGTCGTTAACCGCTACGCACCAAATCTCGTCAACACCCTTTGCCATAATTGCATCATGGTGCTTCACAAAACCAGGTACGTGCTGAGCCGAACAAGTGGGCGTAAACGCGCCGGGTAAAGCAAACATTAGAATCTTTTTGCCTTTTACCAAGTCAGACACTTTGAAATCATTAGGGCCAACTGAACAACCTTCACCTTCGACTTCCACAAACTCAGTTAACGTACCCTCGGGTATCGTTGCGCCTACTTTTACAGTCATGCTGATTACTCCTTAAAATTTAGAAATTGTTATTAATTTTAAAATAGATAATATTTTTGGTGTGGTACTTGTCTTTGAAATTAAGGTTTAATCTTCTTTCACTCGATAAACCAAAACAGCTATTTTTGACATGGCCAACACTTTAGCGGTGACACTACCTAGCAACAAGCGAGACAAACCGCTGCGGCCATGACTACCCATAAAGATGATGTCGCAATGATGTTTGGTTGCCGCAACAACAATACCGTCGGCAATGTTAAAGTTTGTAACCGCTTCAGTGACTACCCCCACATTTGCCGTTTCAGCCCGGTCAGCAACCGCTTGCAAATATTTTTTAGCTTGCTCAGCCGTTGCTTTTTCGTAGTCTTCATCGGTAATCGCGTAAGCCGCGGCCATACCGTCAAAACCAATCGTGGCTGCAAAGGGCTGACCCACATATAGGGCTACAACCTCGGCGTTGATCGATTTGGCGAAAATGATACCGGCATTGGCTGCTTGGGCTGATAAAGCAGAACCATCGGTTGGAATCAGAACTTTTTTAAACATGGCGGGCTCCTTTTAATAAAGAGGTAACGTTACCTCGAGAATTTTGCCGCTATTAACACTTTTAAGCGTTTTCTTGTATAACCGACCTTTATTCATGGTAGCGCTTAATTCAAAAAAGACCAAATTTCTTAATCAACCCCCCACCTGTCACATTTGAACTGAGTTACCCCGCTGCCATGGCACTTTGAAAAAGAACCGTACACCGCGCACCCGAACGACAGTAAGCTAAAACAGGCGCAGGCATGGTTTGTAACAACTCAGCAAAACGTGCCACATCATCAGCAGAAATTTGGCTGCTAATAACCGGCTGATATTCAACCCGCAAACCTGCAGCGATTGCAGCGTCTGACACTGACTGTGCAGTGGGTTGATCAGCCCCACCTTCGAAGTCAGGGCGGTTAATAATGACACTTTTATAGCCTAACTTCGCAATTTCAGCCATATCTTCGGGCCCTAATTGGGGTGCAACCGCAAAATCAGATGTGATTCGGTTAACGGGTGTGGCCATAAAACGTTGCTCCTAGTTGTTAAAATTAATCAATACTAAATTCAGTATATTGTATTGAAACAATCAAAGCACAACATGTCTAGCGACTCTAAAAGTAAATCAAACGTCACCATTTGGCACCTTGACCCAGCACGCGTGACTGCACCTCGGTGTATTGAAACCTTAAAAACTTGGCTTTCAGAGGTGGAAACTGAACGTATGGTGCGCTTTCATCGAGCTAAACATCAGCACGCGTTTTTAGTTAGTCACGCCTTAAAAAGGGCTGCCCTTGCAGACGTTTTAGGCCTTAACCCGGCTGAACTTGATTTTGGTGTGGGCTCTCATGGTCGACCATACTTATTAGGTCACAGCCGCAGCAAAGTTGATCTACAAGTTCAAGGCGAGCAACAAGGCCTCATCAATTTACAGTTTAATTTAAGTCACACTGACGGCATGGTTGCCATCGCTGTTAGTCAGGATGCTTTTATTGGGCTTGATGTTGAAAACCTCAACCGTAAAATACCTGAGACTGCGTTTGCAGCAAGATTTTTTACGCCCACAGAACATGACGATATTTTGGCGCATGAACACACCCAAGACAGCCACCGACTACTTGAGTATTGGACATTAAAAGAAGCTTTTATTAAAGCCGAAGGGCTCGGTATTTCAATTGGACTTGACACGTTTTATTTTGATTTAACGCAAGCCCAACCAAACATTCACTTTACGCCAGAAGCTCGGCCACCCAGCCACCCTTGGCAGTTTATGCAAATTAAACACTCGGAAATGCACCTAATGGCCTTGGCATGGGCACCACAAATAGACCAGACCAAACAACCTGCCATGCGCAACCTATTAAACAATCAAGCGCTATATCAACGCGTCAATTGTGATGTTAGAGCGGCTGATAGCCTGTTGAACGTTAAGTGCTGAAAGCAATACTTAGACTAGAACCTTGATCAAGATGATGTGGAACCAGCGCTTAAAACCGGTGCGATAAATTCAGGCCTAAACCCACACCAGTGCTGTAGTTGTCACTCAACGTTTGACTTCCGTCAGCAGAGGTGGCTTTCACTTGGCCGCCTGCCATGGCTGCTAAATAGAAATCAAGACTGGTCATGGGGGTAAACGAATAAGATGCACGGGCAAAAATTGGAATGTAGGTATTTTGACCCACACCGCCAGCAAACGAACCTGAGTTATTTAAACGAAAGCGATCTTGGCGGTAAGAACCACCTAGGCCAAACTTCCAAGCTTGATTAACCTCGTAAGTGAGCTCCAAACCCGCGCCACCCGCTGGGCCAGCAGACAAGGGGTTAGCTAAAGTCAGTTTGGGTGTGATCTTCCAGTTAACGACTAAGAATGGAAAGGTTTTGGTTTGGTCAAATTCCTTAAATACACCCGCCCCCAAACCCAAGGTCAGGGTAGGTGAAAAAGTTTTTGCCGCAGTTAATACACCACCATAAACTGCAGAACCTGCTGTACCTACGCCGTCTTCAGCGCGCCACTGCAAAATGGGCATTAGCCCCAAGCGCAAGTCAGCAATGGGATTATAACCAAGGTTTAAGCCGATTTGGGTATTGTTGATGCCTTGCCAAGGTGCCGAACCACCAAAAGCCCGAGTGTTACCCCATGACCAACCTTGGTGGCTGTAACCCACTGAAACCCCGCCAGAAAACTGAGAATTGAACTGGCGCGACAGGTTTAAACGTGCACCCGCGTCATACCAATTAAAGCTTCCACCTTGATCAAGGTTTGTTGAAAGTTGCGTCACACCCGTTACTGAACCCGAAACAATTTGGGTACCTGGGGGTTGTGTTTGACTTAAAGCGGCCGGTGCACTGATTAAACTGCCTAATGCTAGGGCAGTAAAACTGATTGCGCTGAGATTGGCTCGGTGCATGGCATGATTCCTTAGTCATTAAACTGTAAGGTTAATGGTAATTGATTTGTACCCAATCATTCATAATTTGGTTTTTAATTTATGGTTATTTTTGTTTTAATTTGTAATCACTTGTGTGACCCATTTCTTGCTTTCTCAGGGCCTCATCACCCGCAGCAAAACCCTGTAATGGGGTATGTAACTTACACCTTTATTTGAGCCCGTCATGCACGCTTTTTATGCTGATCATTTTGTTTTACCGTTACCAACGGGTCATCGTTTCCCGATGGAAAAATACAGTTTATTGCGCGAAGCGGTTGCACAGATGCCCACTGTCGAGTTGCTTGAAGCGCCTGCTGCAACTGATCGACAAATTTTATTGGCTCACGACGTAGCCTATGTTCAGAGCGTTATTCATGGCACCCTAACGGCTCAAGCACAACGTGAAATTGGCTTCCCCTGGACACTGGGCATGGTCGAGCGCTCACGGCGCTCTGTTGGGGCAACCATTGCCGCCTGCAAAGCAGCATTACATGACGGGGTTAGCGTAAATTTAGCAGGGGGCACACACCATGCTTATCGCTTTAAAGGCAGTGGGTTCTGTGTGTTTAATGACGCAGCTATTGCCGCACGCGTCATGCAAAGACAGCATACTTCAGCTTTAAAAGTTGCGATTGTTGATTTAGATGTTCATCAAGGTAATGGTACGGCTTCAGTTTTAGCCCAAGACGAATCAATATTTACCTTTTCAATGCATGGTCAGCATAACTTTCCATTTCGTAAAGAACCCAGCGACTTAGATGTTGGTTTACCTGACGGCACCACCGATGATGACTATTTAACAGCCCTTGATACCGGTTTAAATGAGTTGAACGACCGTTTCAAACCTGACTTTTTGATTTATCTGGCTGGTGCAGATGCCCATGAAAATGACCGATTAGGGCGATTAAAAATCTCTCAGCAAGGCATGCTGCGACGCGATGAAAAAGTGTTTGAGTTTGCGAAACAACGTCAAATTGGGGTAGCTGTTGCCATGGCAGGTGGGTATGGCCATGACATTCATCAAACAGTTGCTGTGCACGCTCAAACAGTTTCTACTGCAGCACGCTTTGAACATACACACCATGTTGAATGATTCGGTCCGCATTCTTATTGCGAAGCGCATACGTTCAATGACGGGGTCAACTAAGCCACCCACTATATTTTTAGAACCGGCAGGTGATGCGGGCCTTTTTGGGCCCACTTCAGTCACTTGGTTGGTGCACGCGCACTTTGTTTCAATGTTGGTGGGTGGGCTGTCATCTCTACTGATTCAGGCACTACACCCCGGTGCTTTAGCGGGCGTGTGGGACCATTCAAGTTTTCGTACTAATCTTAAAGCACGCTTAGGTCGTACCGCTTATTTTATTGCTGCCACCACCTACGGCGGCACTAATATGGCGCTACAGGCCATTGCACAAGTCAATCAGGTGCATGAACATATTAAAGGCACGCGCCCTGACGGTTCTGCTTACAGCGCGCGCGACCCTCATTTATTAAAGTGGGTGCATTTGGGCGAAACGATTAGTTTTTTAAATGCTTATTGCACACATGGCGATAGACAACTTGCGCAGTCAGCACGTGATCAATATTTTTATGAAATGACCCGAGTCAGTGAACGCTTGGGGGCAACACTTTTACCCGACTCACAAGCAACAGCGTTAAACATGCTCAAAGCGTATGAGCCAGAGCTGAGATTTGATGATCGTGCAAGAGAAATTTTGCACGTTATTGACAACTTTCCTGCTGATTTACAAGACCGGGTTTTTGTAAAACTGATCATTCAAGCGGCCTACCATGCCTTGCCTGAATGGGTGCTCGCGATGATGCAACGGGCACCCGCCCCGTTATGGCAAAAGAAATTAACCCACAGATCTTTGGCTTTGCTGTCAAGCCCGATTGATTGGGCGCTACAAACTGAAGGGGTGGCGGCCCAT
This sequence comes from Burkholderiaceae bacterium, assembly GCA_041688825.1. GTDB lineage: Bacteria > Pseudomonadota > Gammaproteobacteria > Burkholderiales > Burkholderiaceae_B > Algicoccus. The sequence goes on from JBDNHM010000068.1 coordinate 5,562, forward strand.
GCTAGGCGCCGCATGCAGGCCCTTAAAAACCCTTAGCAACCGATACCAACATACCGACTCGACCTGCGTTGTAACCTTGTGATGTCAAGGCAAATGCGTTTGAGGAAGCCCCCACAACCGAGACCCCAAAGACCCAACCACTGATGTCTTTTGTAACCCCCGCTTTGTAATCAAAATAACCGCTTAATGGGCTACCGGTAACAGCATTCGTTGCATTGTTAAGTGTTTGGTAACCCGCATGTAAACCAATACCCCAACCAGAGCCTAAATCGTAATTGGCATTACCGTCAAAATACCAGTTGCCTTTTGAATCAGCACCACCAAAATAATTAGTCGGTGCGTAATACGCTTTTAACGTGTAATTTTCATAGCCCATACCTAAATAAAGCTCGGTTGTAGAGGGTGACACAGCCACTGCGGCCCCCGGGTAAGTATATTGAATGACACCCGCATCAAGGGTTATGCCATTGCCAACAGCGCCCTTCCAACCGCCGTAAAAATCCATTTCTAACGATGCGCCATTTACCCAGTCAACATTAGAGTTCCAATTACCTAAATAAAAACCTGACGAGTGTGACAAATCAATTCCAAGTTGCCCGGCAGGTCTGAAATTCGTTTGTGAATAGCCTCTGAAGCGGTAATCGTTAATTACGGTAGCGTTACCTGTCAGCGTAAAACCATTACCCAAATCTGTTCCACTTGCTGAAGCAACTGTTGCGCCCGCTTCATTTTCTTTGGTTGCGTCAGCAGCTTGTGCAGTTTGCATGCTAACAACGAGTAGTGGTGCACTTAACAATGAGGCAAACAAACGATTTTTCTTCATGATGTGTTCCTGTTGAATAAAATTAAAAATTGGGGCTAAAGCGTTGTGCAAGCGAGCTCAGATTTAGAAATAATGGTTGCCATGGCTTGATGATGAGTAACCATGCGACGCCTTTTATCCTTAGCACTTATCGTGCCAACCCTAATTTTCAGTATTTATTCGGCTTATTTTTTGCTTCAATCGATAAAAAAAATAGCACCGTCACATAGCTGATAACGGCGCTTAAAAAATATTTTTTTATCTTTGCTTCAGATATTGACCATCATGTTGCATGGGTCTCATTACGTAATCTATTTTTTATAAAGCAGCACACTATTTTTACAAAGCACCACATTGATGCGCAATGAACGCTCTTTTTTGATGCCAATGTTTTTAAACGTTTGTTAAAAAATTGTTCCGTCATTTTTAAATTCAATTTTTTAATTAAGCGGTCAGTCTTGCAATGAAAAAGGTCATTAAAAAAAGAGTAAAATATGCGTATTAATACTCATTCTCATTTAAAAACAGACCGAATCTATGTTGCTTAACTTAAGCCCCTCATCAACGCCCATCACGCTTGAACATGCCCAAATTGGGGTTACATACCGCGTACTATCAGTCAAAGCCGATACTCGGCTAGCGCACAGCGATCAACATTTAAAAGACCTTGGTTTTTTACCAGGCGAACACGTTATTTTAAAAAAACGTGGTGTGCCGGGGGGTGACCCTATTGTGGTTCGCATCGGTTCTTCTAATTTCGCTTTGCGTCGCGCTGAAGCCGCGTGCGTTTTAATTGAGCAGGCTTAAGTCATGCAAGAAAATAAAATATATATTCACCCCACTGGCCCTTTATTTGCCTTGGTAGGTAACCCAAATTGTGGCAAAACCGCCTTATTCAACCAACTCACTGGTAACCGTCAAAAGGTAGCCAATTATGCCGGCGTCACGGTTGAGCGCAAAGAAGGCCGCTTTACAACCCCATCTGGTGCACACGTGCGTGTACTTGATTTACCGGGCACCTATAGTCTTTACCCTCGCTCAATCGATGAGCAAATTACATGCAATGTTTTAATGGGTCGAGCAACGGGTGAAAAAACACCTGATGCGGTCATTTGCGTGGTTGATGCAACCAATCTGCGCCGTAGCTTACGTATTGTGCTGGCCGTTGAGCGCTTAGGCTTGCCGTGTATGGTTGCACTTAATATGGTTGATGAAGCCAAGGCACGGGGCATTAATATTGACGCCGAAAAACTATCAAACGCGCTCGGCTTACCCGTCATTGCTACAGTTGCTATACAAAAAGGGGGTGATGCAGCCCTACGTATGGCCATTGACCAAGCTTTAATCAAGCGTAAGAGCGCAACTGTTACCCACACGAGTACCGAAACATCTGTCAACTTCGCTACTCATACGCCTACCGCTCATGCACCCGCTCATGCACCCGCCCATGCAACCACCATCGCACTAAGCTCTGCACACACCGCAACCCCTGTTGAACACGACCACCAACGCATACAAGAAATTTTGCGCGATTTATCGCTTGACCGAGTCATTCCTGATTTACGAAGCGAGCGTATTGATCAAATCGTTTTACACCCTGTTGTTGGGCCCATCATTTTGGTGGCCATACTCTTCTTTATATTTCAAGCCATGTTCAGTTTGGCTGAAATACCAATGGAATTTATAACGGGTGCAACTGAACACGTAGGTAGTTTTATCACCACTTGGTTGCCAGACAACTGGCTACGTAGCCTATTGGTTAATGGCATCATCGCTGGGGTAGGTGGTGTGGTGGTATTTTTACCGCAAATTTTAATTTTATTTTTCTTCATATTAGTGCTTGAAGAATCAGGTTATTTACCCCGTGCCGCATTTTTACTTGACCGAATAATGGGTAGTGTTGGGCTATCAGGTCGCTCTTTTATTCCCCTACTGTCAAGCTTTGCATGCGCCATTCCTGGCATTATTGCGGCGCGAACCATTCCTAATGTGCGTGACCGTATGGTCACCATTCTTATTGCGCCACTCATGACGTGTTCTGCGCGTCTACCCGTATATGTCTTACTTATCAGTGCGTTCATACCCAATCAGCTTGTTTTAGGCGGTTTAGAACTACAAGGTTTGGTTATGTTTGGTCTTTATTTTGCGGGTATTTTTGGCGCCATGGCTGTTGCTTGGTTCCTTAAAATGTTTACATCAAAAAATTCTCGCGTTCGCCCTCTCATGATGGAATTACCGACCTACCGTTGGCCACGCATAAAAAATCTAGCGATTGGTTTGTGGCAACGTGCAGCCCTGTTTTTAAAACGTGTGGGCGGCATTATTATGATAATGACTATCGCTTTATGGTTTTTAGCCAGTTTCCCGGGTGCACCAGACGGGGCAGTTGGCCCCGCTATTGAATACAGCTTTGCAGGCATGATCGGTCATGCACTGGCTTATGTACTTGAACCAATTGGTTTTAATTGGCAAATTGCCATTGCGTTGGTGCCGGGTATGGCTGCTCGCGAGGTGGCTGTCAGTGCACTGGGTACGGTCTATGCGCTATCTGCTACGGGCGATGCCGCAGCCGAGTCATTAATTCCTATTATTTCAGCACAATGGTCTTTGGCTACCGGTCTATCGTTACTCGCGTGGTATGTTTTTGCACCACAATGTTTATCTACAATTGCCATCATGAAACGTGAAAGCGGTGGCTGGAAGATACCCCTTATTGGCCTCACTTACATGTTCGTTTTAGCGTACGCCTTTTCTTGGGTAACGTTTAATTTGGCTACTCGGTGGCTGGGTTAATTCATCGTTCTAATGTGAATGAAAGCGTGCATGAAAGCGTGAATGAAAGGGTGAATGAAAGCGATCATATACTTTCATAAGCATTAGCGATAAGATTGAAAGATGAACAATATTCGATTCTTGTTGAATGGTAAAGAAACCTTCGCTGCTAATGTTTACTCAACCCAAACACTTTTAAATTGGTTGCGTGCCAACCAGCTCGTTGGCACAAAAGAAGGCTGTGCAGAAGGCGACTGTGGCGCTTGCATGGTTCTAATGGCTGAGCTCAACACCACCCAAGAACTGACCATAAAATCGGTAAATGCCTGTATTCGATTTATGCACACCTTACAGGGCAAAGCCATTTTTACGGTTGAGGCACTTCGTCAAAACCACCTTGATACAACAACAAATTTAACGCTTCAAAAATACCCCCTGCACCCCGTGCAACAAGCCATGGTTGATTGCCATGGTTCACAATGCGGGTTTTGTACTCCAGGTTTTGTGATGTCGCTTTGGGGGGTGTATTTACAAAACGAACACGCTGCGCAGCCCAGCGAAATATCTGATGCATTGTCGGGCAATTTATGTCGGTGCACAGGCTACAAGCCTATTCTTGACGCGGGTCAAAAAATGTACGACTACCCGCGCCCACATTTTGATAAACAGCTGCTTATTGATCAACTCACACAACTGCAGTTATCAATTGATCAGAAGCCTTACAGTGTTGAGACCCAAACGGGTCGTTTTGATGCACCCACAAGCGTTGAGGCTTTACTCGCGTTAAAAGCCACTTACCCCAAAGCAACGATCTTGGCTGGTGCAACTGATGTGGGTTTATGGTCTAACAAACAGTTACGTAATTTGCCACATCTTATATTTTTAGGTGATATTGCCGAACTAAAGCTTATTAGTGAAGACGCTCACGCTATACATATTGGCGCAGCCGCTTCATTAAATGACGCTTACTCTGCAATATGTAAACACTACCCTCAATTGCACGATATTTTTAAACGCTTTGCCTCAACCCCTGTTCGCAACTCAGGCACGCTTGGGGGCAATGTCGCCAATGGTTCACCGATTGGTGATTCAATGCCAGCCCTTATTGCACTGGGCGCCACCATTACGTTAGGCAGTGTTAGCGACTTGCAGAGGCAAACGCGCATCATTGACCTTGAAGATTTTTACTTAGGTTACCAACACAAAGCCTGGCAAGAAAACGAGTTATTAGTTTCAATTCACGTTCCCCTTCCGCAAAACAATATTGAATTTAGAAGCTATAAAGTTTCAAAGCGATTTGATTCAGATATTTCAGCCGTTTGTGGGGCATATGCCATAAGCCTAAAAGAAGGGTTCGTAAACAGCATAAAAATTGCTTACGGTGGCATGGCCGCCACACCCAAACGCGCAAAAGCCGTTGAGGCTGTTTTGCTTGATGCCCCTTGGAATGAAAGCACCGTAAAAGCAGCCATGCAGGAAATGGCCAAAGACTATCAACCACTTACCGATATGCGCGCCAATGCAGCCTATCGGCTCAAAATAGCGCAAAACTTGCTGTGGCGTTTTTATCTCGAAACACAGTCTACGCATGCCTTGTCGCCAAAAGAGCTCAGTGTTTTTGCTGTCAGCACTTAAATCTTAAAACAACATGTTGAGGTCTACTATTCATTCCGTGCCGTCATCAGCAGCTCATCAACCCTCACCCCATGAGTCTGCACACCTGCACACTTTAGGTGAAGCCACCTATGTTGATGACATGCCAGAACTACAAGGCACCCTGCACGGTGCCTTAGGGCTTTCAACCCACGCGCATGCAGAAATTGAATCAATCAATCTTGATGCGGTGCGTAACCTACCGGGTGTGGTTGACGTGTTGCTAGCCGCGCACATTCCAGGCAAAAACGAATGTGGGCCCATTGTGCACGACGACCCTATTTTGGCTGACAAAACAGTGCATTATGTTGGGCAACCCATTTTTATGGTGGTTGCGCAAGACCGTGAGGTCGCACGCCGGGCTGCTCGTCTTGCCAAAATAATCTATCGGCCGTTAACCCCCGAACTCACCCTGCAAGGCGCGCATCAAGAACAGTCATATGTGGTGCCACCGGTTGTATTACAACGCGGTGAAGTGGCTGAAAAAATAAAGTCAGCTCGTCACAAACTGCATGGGCATTTTTCTGTCGGGGGTCAAGAACAGTTTTACCTTGAAGGGCAAATCTCATACGCCATACCCAAAGAAGACGACAGCATACATTTATATTGTTCGACCCAGCACCCCACTGAAATGCAACATGTGGTTGCCCTTGCCCTAAATTTAAAAGCCCATCAAGTCGTGGTTGAAATGCGTCGTATGGGCGGCGGTTTTGGTGGAAAAGAATCACAGTCTGCCCTGTTTGCAGCTTTGGCCTCAGTGGCCGCACGTCGGCTGAATCGACCTGTCAAACTGCGCCCTGATCGTGATGACGACATGATGATCACTGGCAAAAGACACTGCTTCGAATACACCTACGAGGTTGGGTTTAATCATGAAGGGGTCATTGAAGGCGTAAAAATTGAAATGCTGGCGCGAGCAGGGTTTTCAGCTGATTTATCGGGCCCCGTTATCACTCGTGCAGTGTGTCACTTTGATAATGCCTACTACCTTTCAGATGTTGATATTCGGGCTTACGCGTGTCGCACCAACACGCAATCGAACACTGCATTCAGGGGCTTTGGCGGCCCACAAGGTGCGATTGCAATTGAATATATTATTGACGATATTGCACGCACCTTAAGTCTAGATGCGCTGGTGGTTCGCAAAAAGAATTTTTATGGCGTGCTTGAGCGAAATGTCACACCTTATGATCAGACCGTAACAGACAACATTCTTGAACCTTTAGTAGCAGCGCTTGAAAAAAAAAGCGACTATACAAAACGACGCGCAGCCATTCAGGCCTTCAACCAAACCAGCCCTATATTGAAGAAAGGCATTGCCTTAACACCTGTCAAGTTTGGCATTTCGTTTAATGTGCAACACTATAATCAAGCGGGTGCATTGGTTCATATTTATGTTGATGGTTCTATTTTAGTAAACCATGGCGGCACAGAAATGGGGCAAGGCCTAAATACCAAAGTGGCCCAAGTGGTTGCCCACACGTTAGGCGTTGATCTTAGAACGGTTAAGTCGACCGCGGCCGACACCAGCAAAATACCCAACACTTCGGCTACGGCCGCCTCAACCGGCACTGATTTAAACGGTAAAGCCGCTGAAAATGCAGCGATTCAAATTCGCGATCGCCTTGCTACGTTTGTAGGTGCAAAACAGGGTGGGGGCATTGAAGACGTCACTTTTGCTGACAATAAAGTCTACTTTAGGGGCGAATTCAAATTATCATTTATTGAATTATGCCGCCAAGCCTATGAGGCCCGTATTCAGCTCTGGTCTGATGGTTTTTATGCCACACCTAAAATTCACTGGAATCGTAGCAAAGTGCGTGGCAGCCCTTTTTATTATTTTGCTTATGGCGCTGCTGTTTCTGAGGTGGTCATTGACACCCTTACGGGTGAATACAAATTACTTAAAGCAGATTTACTGCACGATGCCGGTCGATCGCTTAACCCCGCTATTGACATAGGCCAAATAGAAGGTGGTTTTATACAAGGTGTGGGTTGGTTAACCGTCGAAGAGTTGAACTGGAATCAGCACGGCAAGCTCATGACACATGCCCCTTCCACCTATAAAATACCCTCTGTACACGACTGCCCTGCCCACTTTTCTACCCAACTTTTTGCCAACGAAAACCGAGAAGACACTATTTTGCGCTCTAAAGCGGTCGGAGAACCCCCCTTGCTGCTGAGTTTTTCAGCATTCTTTGCCATCAGAGACGCGATTGCAAGCGTGGGGCCCGCAGGCGCATTACCAAAGTTAAACGCCCCCGCCACACCTGAAGCGATTTTGAACGCGATTGATAGCGTTCAGATTCATTTAAAATCGCCTGTATAACAGGGCAAAATAATGAACACACCATCACTTATTTCAAGTTTCTATGAACGTGGTGATGACGTGTTTGTATTGGTACGTATTAACCAAACTAAAGGCTCAACACCGCGCGAGTTAGGCGCCATGATGTTGGTCAATCAAAACGCGTTGCACGGCAGTATTGGCGGTGGCCGACTTGAACAAGAAGCCATACAAATCGCACTCAACCACATTAAATCATTAACAGTTAAACCACTAAGTGGCATCTCACCAGATTTTGTCGAGGCACAAAAGCCGTTTGTACATACTTTTTCACTGGGCGCCTCGTTGGGGCAATGCTGTGGCGGTAAAGTTGAATTAGGTTTTGAAACGTTGCTGCCTGGCTGTGCAATACCAATGGCATTGCACACATTAGAAAACCAAACTGAATTAACAATGCCCCCCATCATGCTCTTTGGTGCAGGTCATGTGGGTCGCGCACTCGTCAATATTATGGCAACCCTGCCCTGTCAGTTAACGTGGGTCGATAGCCGAGCAAAAGAATTTGCGCGTTACACCACCCCGCTACCCCATCACATTAGGGTAGTGTTGACCGACCCCACAGAAGCGGGCTTGGCTGAGGTAGATGCCGTGGGTGATGCGCCTCCTGGCACCGCCTATGTCGTCATGACACATAGTCACGCCCTTGACCTCGATATTTGTGCCGCCATTTTGCAACGCAATGATTTTGCCTATGTTGGCTTAATTGGCTCTCGCACCAAAGCAGCGCGTTTTCAGCAACGCTTAAGCGAACGAAATATTAGCAATGCAAGTCAACTTGTCTGCCCCATTGGTATTTTAGGTATTTCGGGCAAACAACCTGCGGTGGTTGCATTGTCAGTTGCCGCGGCACTGGCCCAACTTAAACACACCCACATAAACCTACCGGAAACCATATGAACACCATGGCTTCATCACCAACCCCTTTGCTTGAACTTAAAGGTATGCGTAAGGTGTATCAAACAGTTGTGGCCAATGATCACATTGATCTGTGCGTATTACCGGGTGAAATTCACGCTGTATTGGGTGAAAATGGGGCCGGCAAATCTACCTTAATGAAAATGATTTATGGGGTTACGCAACCCACTGCCGGAAAATTATTTTGGCAAGGTCAAGACACCAACATATCAAACCCATCGCAGGCCCGCAAGTTAGGTATTGGTATGGTGTTTCAACATTTTTCATTATTTGAAACATTGAGTGTGGTTGAAAATGTAGCGCTAGGCCTTGATAACCCACCTAAACTAAAACAACTGGCGCAAGACATTACTGAGATTTCTAATCGATATGAACTGCCGATTGACCCCTTTCGTTCTGTTCATACATTATCTGTAGGCGAAATGCAGCGGGTTGAAATTATTCGTTGCTTATTACAAGAACCCAAGCTGCTCATAATGGACGAGCCCACCTCGGTGCTCGCGCCTTCAGCGGTGCGCAAACTATTTGAAACCTTACGTCAGTTAGCTGCAGAAGGCTGTAGCATTTTGTACATTAGCCACAAACTTGACGAGATTCAAGCGCTTTGCCACACGGCAACGGTTATTCGTAGCGGCAAAGTCGTGGCCACGTGCACACCAGCCAACGAAACGCCCCAATCTATGGCGCGCATGATGATCGGCAAAGATTTGACGGCTTATAAACATCAGGCGAGCATACCCGGTGAAACGCTTTTAAAAATTTCAGGCATGTCGTGTGCATCTAATGACCCTTTTGGTATTCACCTGAACAATATTCACCTAGCGGTTCGAGCAGGTGAAATTTTAGGCGTTGCCGGTATTTCTGGAAATGGGCAAAAAGAATTGCTTTACGCCATATCGGGTGAAGAGCTTGTGAGCCAAAGTGATGCCATTCAAATTTGCGGCGTCAATGTTGGCAAAATGAATGCTAGGGGTAGACGACAGTTGGGTTTAAGTTTTGTACCCGAAGAACGGTTGGGTCGCGGCGCAGTGCCTGAAATGTCACTTCAAGACAACGCTCTATTGACAATGATCAAACCAGTCGTTGTCGAACACGGCCTGGTACAGTCTGACAAAGTGAGGGCTTACGCATCAGCTTGCATTGAAAAATTTGACGTCAAATGCAATGGCCCCCAATCTGAGGCGCAATCGTTGTCGGGTGGTAACCTTCAAAAATTTATCGTCGGTCGTGAAATCATGCAAGACCCAAAAGTTATTGTGTTGGCACAACCCACCTGGGGTGTTGATATCGGTGCAGCATTGTTTATTAGGCAAACTTTGCTAGAACTTAGAAATAAAGGCGTTGCTATTTTGGTTATTTCAGAAGAGATCGATGAGCTATTTGAAATTTCAGACCGCATCGTCGTGATGGCTGACGGCAAACTTTCACCCACCAAACTGACTCAAGACACTAACGTTGAAGAAATAGGTGTTTGGATGAGTGGTTTATGGCCAGAAACAGACCAGCCAACTGCTTTAGCCGCTGTGTAAAGCACTTATTTTGGACCCTGCACATGCTGCTTAAATTTGAAAAACGCCCTGTCGCCTCTGAGCTCATGCGCTATATTTCACCGGTCTTGTCAATTGCCATGACGCTGGCGTGTGGCTTTATACTTTTTGGTTTGTTAGGTAAAGACCCCATAAAAGCATTTGAAATATTTTTTATCAACCCCTTAAAAACCAGCTACGGTATTTCAGAATTATTCCTTAAGGCCACGCCTTTAATTTTAATTGCAACCGGCTTGAGCATTGGTTTTCGTGCCAACGTTTGGAATATTGGAGCTGAAGGCCAATTTATTTTAGGTGCAATCGCGGCAACAGGTGTAGCCATTCATTTTGACTATCACCCAAAATTACTATTACTGACTGAAATGGCCATTGCAGGTATGTTGGGTGGCATGTTGTGGGCGGGTATAACGGCTTTTTTACGTACACGTTTTAACACCAACGAAATTCTTGTTTCGCTGATGTTGGTATACGTTGCCCAATATCTGGCTGAATGGTTTGTGCACGGCCCCTGGAAAGACCCTGACGGTTTTGGTTTTCCTCAAACAGTTCTTTTTACTGAAAATGCTTTGCTACCGACTTTATTCGATGGTTTGCGCGTTAATTTAAGTTTGCTTGTTGCGTTGTTTTTTTTAGTCATCGCTTACATTTTTATTTTTAAAAGTTTTTCTGGTTTTAAAATGTTGGTCTCAGGCTACGCGAAAGCGGCATCTCGCTATGCTGGCTTTTCAATTAATAGTTCTGTTTGGTTAGGTCTACTGGCGGGTGGCGCAATGGCTGGCATTGCGGGCATGACAGACGTGTCTGGGCCGGGGGGGCAACTCACCGCTCATATTTCAAACGGCTATGGGTTTGCGGCCATTATTGTGGCCTACGTGGGTCGGTTGCACCCAGTGGGCATATTTTTCTCGGGCTTGCTGATGGCACTGCTTTATTTAGGCGGTGAACAGGCCCAACATTATTTGAACTTACCCGCCTCAATTGGGCGCGTGTTCCAAGGCATGTTGCTGTTCTTTTTGCTGGGTTTAGACATCTTGGTTCAGTATCGTATTCGTTACACCGGCTTTACAAGAAAAGAGGCCTAATGTAATGGAACAAAACATTGTCACTTCCATTTTATTTGCAACCATTATTGCGGGTACCCCCCTTATTATTGTTGCGTTGGGTCAACTTATTGCAGAAAAGGCAGGTGTATTAAATTTAGGCGCTGAAGGCATGATGGCCATGGGTGCCATCGCTGGATTTGCCGTTACATTTCATACCGGAAACCCCTGGTTAGGCTGTTTTGCTGCCATGTTTGCAGGTGCCCTCATGTCTTTAATATTTGCTTTTTTAAGTATTACGCTGTTGGCTAATCAAGTCGCAACCGGGCTAGCCTTAGCCATATTTGGGGTAGGCCTTTCAGCCTTTATCGGAAAACCTTATGAGTCTGAAACACTTGCTGCAGTACCCCCCCTGCGCTTACCCTATATTTCAGATATTCCCATCATCGGTGAGGCCCTTTATAACCAACAATTTATTGTCTATGTCTCTTGGGCGTTGTTTTGGGGTGTCTTATGGTTTTTATACAAATCACGCCAAGGTCTGGTTTTAAGATCAATCGGTGAATCGCCTGCAGTGGCGCACGCCATCGGGTACCCTGTTTTACGCTATCGCTACTTAGCCGTTTTATTTGGTGGTGCCATGGCAGGTTTAGGCGGTGCTTTTATGTCAATGTTTCATACACCCTTGTGGTCTGAAGGTATGATTGCCGGAAAAGGCTGGATAGCGATCGCGCTAGTGGTATTTGCAACGTGGCGCCCATTTAGAGTGATGGTCGGTGCATATTTATTTGGTGGGGTGATGATTGCACAATTGTTTTTACAAGGCTCAGGCCTCAAAATTGATTTGCCCTCGCAAGTACTATCAGCCCTACCGTATTTAGCAACAATTGTCGTGCTAGTGATTATCTCTAGAAACCCATTATCTATTCGTCTACATTCACCCGCATCGTTGGGTAAACCGTATCGACCTGATGCATAATATTGATTTAGCTTTTACTTAGCTTCTATTTAGCTTCTATTTAGTTATAGTTCACTATCAGAGCAGTTTTTTAAACACATCGAGTCTTTTGTAACCTCGCCTAAGCAGTTAAATCAATTATTTATTTCACGGAGCAATTCGTATGAAAATGCCTAAAAGTTTAAAGAAGTCAATGCTGCTTATGGCCGCAATAACAACCCTATCATTATTAGGCGTGGTTCAAGCCGCAGAGCCTGTAAAAGCCTGTTTTGTGTATGTTTCACCTATCGGTGATGCGGGCTTTACTTTTCAGCACGACAAAGGTCGTTTAGAAATGGAAACGGCCCTCAAAGGCCAAGTGGTTACCAGTTACGTAGAAAGTGTGCCTGAAGGCCCCGATGCAGAACGCGTTATTCGTGAAATGGCCACATCAGGTTGCAAAGCAATTTTTGCTACTAGTTTTGGCTATATGAACCCAACAGAAAAAGTCGCGCGTCAGTTCCCTAACGTCGCATTTTTTCATGGTACAGGCTACAAATCAAACGATACAAACTTTGCTAATTACAATGCGCGCTTTTACGAAGCCCGCTACGTCAACGGCATTGTTGCTGGCGAAATGACCAAAACCAATATTTTAGGTTACGTCGCTGCATTTCCTATTCCGGAAGTGATTCAAGGTATTGATGCCTTCACTCTTGGTGCACGTAGCGTTAACCCCAAAGTAGAAGTACGCGTCATTTGGGTTAACACTTGGTACGATCCGGGTAAAGAGCGTGCCGCAGCCCTTACTTTACTTTCACAAAATGCCGACATACTGATGCATCACACTGACTCAACGGCTATTGTTCAAGCCGCACAAGAGAAAGGTAAATATGCTTTTGGTTATCACTCAGACATGTCAAAGTATGGCCCTGATGCACAGCTATCGGCCACCATTCATGAATGGGGTGATTACTACACAGAAAGCATGAAGTCTGTTCTTGCTGGCACGTGGAGACCTAAGAACGTTTGGGGTGGTTATTCAGTCGGAATGATTCGCACCGCACCACTTAGCAAAGCCATACCCGCAAACGTTGTGGCTGAAGTGCAAAAGATAGAAGCTAGCCTCAAAGCAAATAAATTTAACCCATTTACTGGCCCCATTAAGAACCAAGACGGCGTAGTCGTCGTCCCTGCTGGGCAAGTCATGACAGATGCAGAAATTGGCAAGTTAAACTTTTTTGTTGAAGGTGTTGCAAGCAAGTTGCCTACAAAGTAATTTGAGTTATTAAGTAACAGGCGCGGAAACCTCACTTGCAGGTTCCGCGCTTTATTTTTAGTTAGTGTTCTGCCCACGTGACATACTAGTACCAGTGCCAGTGCCAGTGCCAGTGCCAG
>JBDNHM010000382.1:0-11645 GCA_041688825.1 Burkholderiaceae bacterium
ACCTGCATAATTTCTTTGGTGATGCCTTGAATTTTGATGTCCATTTGCAAAGCGGTAATACCGTTTTCGGTACCGGCCACTTTGAAGTCCATATCGCCAAGGTGATCTTCGTCGCCCAAAATATCGGTTAAGACTGCAAACTTACCGTCTTGCAAGATTAAACCCATGGCCACACCGGCCACGTGATCTTTCAAAGGTACGCCAGCGTCCATCATGGCTAAAGCGCCACCGCAGACTGAAGCCATTGATGATGAGCCGTTTGACTCGGTGATTTCAGACACCAAACGAATGGTGTACTGAAAATCTTTGTGGTCTGGTAACAAAGGTACCAATGAACGCTTAGCTAAACGGCCATGACCGATTTCGCGACGCTTAGGTGCACCGAAACGACCGGTTTCACCCGTAGCAAACGGAGGCATGTTGTAGTGCATTAAGAAACGGTCACGGTATTCACCCGTGATAGCGTCAATAATTTGCTCGTCTTGCTTGGTGCCTAATGTAGCGACAACTAGCGCTTGCGTTTCACCGCGAGTAAACAAAGCGCTACCGTGGGCACGGGGCAACACACCCAAACGAATACTGATGGGGCGAACCGTACGGGTATCGCGACCGTCAATACGGGGCTCACCGCTTAAGATTTGATGACGCACAATGGCTGACTCAAGGTCAAACAAAATGTTTTCAACCGTAACTTTATCTGCCACGGGTTGAGCGTTTTGTGTGGCGTGCTCAGCTAATTTAGCTTGCACATCAGCGTAAACGGTACGTAATTGTGTGGTGCGGGCTTGCTTTTCACGGGTTTGGTAGGCAGCAGCCAAACCGTCTTGTGCCAAGGCTTTAATTGAGGCAATTAAAGGCTCGTCACGGGGGGCAGGTTGCCAGTTCCACTCGGGCTTGCCGGCTTCACGAACTAAATCGTTGATCGCGTCGATTGCGACTTGCATTTGGGTATGACCAAACACGACACCACCAAGCATGACTTCTTCTGACAACTGAAGCGCTTCAGATTCAACCATCAACACGGCGGCTTGAGTACCCGCCACAACCAAATTCATTTTTGAATCGAGCAATTGGGTGGCCGTTGGGCTTAAAACGTATTCGTCGTTAATGTAAGCAACGCGGGCTGCGCCGACTGGACCATTAAACGGAATACCTGAAATGGCCATAGCGGCTGAGGCGCCGATCATGGCAGGCATATCAGGGTCGATTTCTGGGTTAACCGATAATACGTGAATAATGACCTGAACTTCGTTGTAAAAACCTTCAGGAAATAATGGACGTAATGGACGATCGATTAAACGTGAGGTGAGAATTTCTTTTTCAGTTTGACGGCCTTCACGTTTGAAAAAACCACCTGGAATACGGCCAGCAGCATAAGATTTTTCAACATAATCGACTGTCAGTGGGAAAAAATCTTGGCCTGCTTTAGCGGTACGTGCACCGACTACCGTCGCTAAAATAACGGTGTCGTCAATAGAGACCACGACTGCGCCAGACGCCTGGCGAGAAATTTCACCCGTTTCGAGGGTGACGGTATGTTGACCGTACTGAAATGATTTGGTGACTTTGTTAAACATAAAACAAGTTCCTGTTAAATGAAAAACCGTGCCTAACGCGACAGATTGTCAAGTTAGGCACGGTTTATCGTGATGCTAAGACCCCGTGTATAAAATACGGTGGGACGTTAAACAATTACTTACGCAGACCAAGGGTTTCGATCAGTGCGCGGTAAGCGTCAGGGTTACGGCTTTTAAGGTAGTCGAGCAATTTACGGCGACGGCTTACCATGCGCAACAAACCACGACGTGAGTGATGATCTTTCATGTGGGCTTTAAAGTGCCCGGCCAACTCATTAATACGGGCTGTAAGCAACGCAACTTGTACTTCTGGCGAACCGGTATCGCCTTGTGCGCGTTGAAATTTTGAAACGATTTCTGCTTTGTTAATATCGACAACTGACATAATGATAGACCTCTATGAACATGCGCTGGGGCTGAGGTGCCCGAGCGTGAAGGGTGATAAAAATATAAAACTTGATTGAAGTTAAATATTATAGCGTAATAGTACTAAGATATTGAAATGCGATTTAGCTAGAAAATTGAACTCATTTGGCTTTAACAAAACAATCTCATCATTTTCTGTAGTAAAAAACACTTTTTGAACGATCGAATGAAAGGGATTTTAAGCATGCATACAAAATTTAAACTTGGCCTAAGTGCTGCCTGTCTTTTAACCTTAGCCGGTTGCGCTCAGATGACCAGCATACCCCCTGGCACCTCTTTATCAGCGGTTCAAAAGCAGTTTGGCAACCCGGCTGTAACATGCGATGGCCCAAATGGCACGATGCGTGCTGTATGGTCACAAATGCCTGATGGCGAAATGGCTTGGGCCACCACGGTTGATGCACAAGACAAAGTGGGCACATTTACCCAAATCATGTCGGTCAAAGCATTTGATGTGTTGAACCAGGGCACTTGGGTTTCAAGCAAAGTACGTTGCGAGTTTGGCCCCCCCGCCGTTGTGCACGTATTTCCTAAAAGCCCAAATCAAACTGTCTGGGAATATCGTTTCTTAAATGAATCAAATCAATATATGATTATGTATATTTATTTTGCAACCCCAACCAATACTGTTTTGCGCTTTTCGCCAGGCCCTGACCCTGTGTTCAACACCCTTATTACAGGAAAATAATATTTTGATAGCTACTGTTTTAAGGTTTGGGCTAAATTGATTGCGCATCGTGTTTTAGGTATATGTTCGGCTTTATTGCTTGCAGGGTTATCGGGTTGTGCGGTCATCACTGACGTTAAACCGGGTACACCCGTAACTGAGGTTGAAAAACAGTTTGGCCAATCCACCATCACGTGCCCGCTGCCTGATGGCGGGCAACGCATGGTGTGGTCGCAACAACCCTCGGGGCAATATGCTTGGGCCACTAATGTCGATGGGGCGGGTCGCGTAGGGGCCATCAATCAAATGCTTGACGACCGTGAGTTCAATAGGTTGAGTGAAGGCGTCTGGACACCTGAACGCGTAAAGTGCGAGTTTGGTCCACCTGAAAATATTTCAAAGGTTGGGCTGCCCAGCGATCTAAAAATTGTATGGTCTTACCGCTATCGTCAGTACGATACATGGTACATGTTGATGTATGTATTTTTTGGTACTGACGGCAAACAGGTTACACAGCATTACCCCGGGCCAGACCCTTGGTATTTATATAATGATGGCGGGGGTTGGCGGTAATAGTTAAACACTTATTGCTATTCTTTATCTTTAATTCGAATTGATTTTGCTTTACGTGCCCGCAAGTACCACAAGACCCAGCCTGACAGACCATATGCAATAAAGAGTGCGAACAGAACAACGGGCGGGTCGCTTGAGATGAATACAAAACTGGCCACAACAACCAACATTGCCCAAAATGGCACACTACGGCTTAAAGCAAAACTTTTGCCACTGTAAAACGGCAGGTTAGTCACCATTGCAACGCCTGCATAGAGGGTAATAGTGAACATGATCCAGCCTAAAACAGCGGGGTCAATGTTTAAACGGTTGTCTTGCACTAACCACACAAAACCCGCGACTAAAGCGGCCGCAGCGGGGCTAGGCAAGCCTTGAAAATATCTTTTATCAACGACTGCAATATTCGTATTGAAACGTGCCAAGCGCAAGGCTGCACCTGCAACATAAACGAATGCAGCCAACCAACCCCATCGCCCTAAATCGACCATCGCAAACTGGTAAGCAACTAAAGCCGGCGCCACACCAAACGAGGTCATATCTGACAACGAATCGTATTGCTCACCGAAAGCTGATTGCGTGTTGGTTAAACGCGCGACGCGACCGTCCATACCGTCTAGCACCATTGCTACAAAAATAGCTATAGCCGCTAATTCAAATTTGCCACCCATCGCTTGCACCACTGCAAAAAAACCTGCAAACAGTGCTGCCGTGGTGAACGCATTTGGCAGTAAATAAATACCGCGATTTCTAGGAACGGGGTCGCGAATAGGGTCGTTAGACATCTGTTTAAACAGCCGCCTTAGTTTGTGATGACTCGGTTTGTGATGACTCGGTTTGTGATGACTCGGTTTGTGATGACTGAGCTTTTGTAGGCTCGGCTTGCAAAACGTGTTCCGGTAACTCGGCCAAAACGGTGCTGGTTGCACTGACTTTGTCGCCAATGGTGACGCGTGGGCGTGAACCTATAGGTAAATACACATCAACTCGCGAACCAAACCGTATAAAACCATAACGCTGACCACGCGCTAAAACTTGATTTAACTGGGCGTAACACAGTATGCGCTTAGCCACTAAGCCTGCAACCTGAACCGCGGTCACAATGTCACCACGCGTGGTTTTAAGCACCATAGCGTTGCGCTCATTTTCTAACGAGGCTTTATCTAGCGAAGCATTAAAAAATTTACCAGGAAAATACTCAACATGCTGAACCGTGCCATCAACCGGTGACCTGTTGCTGTGGACGTTAAAAACATTCATGAAAACGCTGATTTTCAAAGCGCGGCGTTTAGCATACGGGTCATCGACCTCGGCCACGACCACAATGCGACCATCAGCTGGGCTGATAACGGCCAACGGTGAAGAGCTACCTTGACGCTGTGGGTCTCTAAAAAATTGCAGCACAAATAATGCAATAACCCAGAACAAAATAGACCAGGAAATTGAAAAATAAGTTACCACGAGTGCAATGGCCACTGCAATAGCTAAAAATGGCCACCCTTCTCGGGCAATAATGGGGTGTGGGTAATGTGGAGTTTGCATATAGGCCAAAGGTTAACCTAAAAAAACGCGCCCCATGGGGCGCGCTTCAAACTAAACCCAAAAAGGCTTAGTTATTAATCAACTATTAATAGGTAATCGATAAACAGTTGTTCATAAAAAAATTATGAATAACTTAGTTTTTGCTCTGATCAACCAACTTGTTCTTAGCGATCCATGGCATCATGGCGCGCAATTGACCGCCAACTTGCTCAATTTGCGAGCTGGCATTAATACGACGTCTTGACATTAAAGTCGGGGCGCCGGCTTGGTTCTCTAAAATAAAGCTCTTAGCGTATTCACCGGTTTGAATGTCAACCAAACATTTGCGCATAGCAGCACGTGTTTCGTCTGTCACAATTTTAGGGCCTGTGACGTACTCACCGTACTCAGCATTGTTTGAAATTGAGTAATTCATATTGGCAATGCCGCCTTCGTAAATTAAGTCAACGATCAACTTAACTTCGTGCAAACATTCAAAGTAGGCCATTTCAGGGGCGTAACCGGCTTCAACCAGCGTATCAAAACCTGCCTTGATAAGCTCAACTGTACCGCCGCATAAGACGGCCTGTTCACCGAACAAGTCGGTTTCGGTTTCTTCGCGAAAGTTGGTTTCAATAATACCGGCACGACCGCTACCAATGGCTGAAGCATATGACAGGGCAACTTCACGGGCAATGCCTGATGTGTCTTGATGCACAGCGACCAATGCGGGTACACCGCCACCTTGCGAGTAAGTACCGCGTACGGTGTGGCCTGGGGCCTTAGGCGCAATCATGATGACGTCAATATCGGCGCGTGGCACGACTTGGCCATAATGTACGTTAAAGCCGTGAGCAAATGCTAATGCTGCGCCCGCTTTAATGTTGGCTTGAACGTGATCGCGGTAAACCGCAGCAATGTTTTCGTCAGGCAACAACATCATAACGATATCGGCCACTTTTACTGCCTCGCTGACTTCAGCCACATTTAGGCCTGCATTCTCAGCTTTTTTCCATGAGGCGCCGTCTTTACGCAAACCCACTACGACTTTAATGCCTGATTCATGCAAGTTCAACGCATGAGCGTGGCCTTGTGAGCCGTAACCGATGATGGCAACTGTTTTGCCTTTAATGAGAGACAAGTCGCAATCTTTATCGTAAAAAACTTTCATGTAGAGCTCCGAATGTATGGATGCAACAATGAGGTTGCATGTCAAATAAATTTAAAAAATTAAAAATGTAAAGTATTTAAATACGAAGAATACGTTCACCACGGCCTATACCCGATACCCCTGTACGAACCGTTTCAAGTATGGCACTGCGATCAAGCGCATCAATAAAGGCTTGGGTTTTACTTTGATCACCCGTCAGCTCGATGGTGTACGCTTTATCGGTCACATCAATGATGCGGCCGCGAAAGATATCAGCTAAACGTTTAACTTCTTCTCGCTCTTTACCGACAGCACGCACTTTAATCAACATTAACTCGCGCTCAATATGCGGGCCTTCGCTTAAGTCAACAATTTTAACCACTTCAATCAGGCGGTTAAGGTGCTTGGTAATTTGTTCAATCACGCTGTCTGAACCAATAGTGGTTAAGGTCAGGCGTGACAGGGTTGAGTCTTCTGTGGGCGCTACGGTCAAGGTTTCAATGTTGTAAGCACGCGCAGAAAATAAGCCCACAACCCGTGACAATGCGCCCGGTTCGTTTTCCATCAATACAGAGATAATATGTTTCATGTTTTTCACCCTTACAGATCTTCAGAGCCGAGCAGCATTTCAGTCAAGCCTTTACCAGCTTTGACCATAGGCCACACATTTTCTGATTGATCGGTGATGAAATCCATGAAAACAAGGCTATCTTTCATGGCTAAGGCTTCTTTTAATGCGCCTTCAACATCTTCTGGTTTGTCAATGCGAACCCCAACGTGACCGTACGCTTGGGCTAAGGCCACAAAATCAGGCAAAGCGTCCATGTACGATTCGGCGTAGCGCGAGCCATAATCAATTTCTTGCCACTGACGAACCATGCCGAGGTAACGGTTGTTAAGACAAATGATTTTAGGTGTTAGGTGATATTGTTTGCAGGTTGAGAGCTCTTGAATATTCATTTGAATAGAGCCCTCGCCCGTTATACATGCAACGGTTGAACCTGGGTTGGCCATTTGCACACCCATGGCATAAGGTAAACCGACACCCATGGTACCTAAGCCGCCAGAGTTGATCCAGCGACGGGGGTGGTTAAAGCCATAATACTGAGCGGCCCACATTTGGTGCTGACCCACGTCAGAGGTGATGAACGCATCACCGGTGGTGAGCTCACACAATTTCTGAACAACAAACTGTGGCTTAATCAAGGTGTCTGACAAGGCAAACTTCATACATTCTTTGCCGCGCCAAACATTAACTTGCTTCCACCAATCAGCTAACGCCACTTTGTTTTGAACATGCTCTGTTGACATGGCTTCGTATAAAGCCATGAAGTCTGTCAGCACGTCTTTAACGTCACCCACAATGGGTATGTCAACTTTGACACGCTTTGATATAGACGACGGGTCAATATCAATATGAATAATTTTTCTAAAGTTCTGTGCAAAGTGCTTGGGGTTACCAATCACTCGGTCATCAAAACGAGCGCCAATCGCGATCAGCACGTCACAGTGCTGCATTGACATGTTGGCTTCATACGTACCGTGCATGCCAGGCATACCCACAAACTGTGGGTCGTGCGGTGACAAGGCACCTAAGCCCATTAACGTATTGGTGCAAGGCGCACCAACCATTTTGACCAACTTCGTTAACTCGGCTGAGGCATTCGACAAAATAACGCCGCCACCGCTATAAATCATGGGGCGCTCAGCCTGCAACAACATTTGCACGGCTTTCTTGATTTGCCCTTGATGGCCTTTCATGACCGGTTGATATGAACGCAACACCACAGGTTCGCGGCTGGGTGCATATTTAGTGCGAGCAAATGACACGTCTTTGGGAATATCAACCAGCACTGGGCCTGGGCGACCACTTTTGGCGATATAGAAAGCTTGGCGCATGGTCTGAGCCAAATCTTTGACATCGCGCACTAAAAAATTATGTTTGACACAGGGGCGGGTGATGCCAACGGTGTCGCACTCTTGAAATGCATCTTCGCCAATCGCATGGGTGGGCACCTGACCGCTGATGATTACCATCGGTATGGAATCCATATACGCGGTGGCGATACCGGTCACGGCATTGGTGACACCGGGGCCACTGGTTACTAAACAAACACCTACTTTCTCGGATGAGCGCGAATAGGCATCGGCAGCATGCACCGCTGCTTGCTCATGGCGAACCAGAATATGTTTGAATTTGTTTTGCTTGTAAATTGCGTCGTAAATATAGAGCACTGCGCCGCCTGGGTAACCGAACACGTGTTCGACACCTTCTTCAGCGATGCAATTGACGACGATATCGGCGCCATTCATTTCAGTCATGATTATTTCCTTTCATTACCGGTTTTATCATGTTGGTTGCTTGTGCCTCGGCAAACTTTTCTAGGGTTGCCTGACCTTGCTAAAGCGAAACGAATCATCTTCACACGCCCGGCGCTTTCAACCCCACTGGGGCCGGCCACCCGAACGCATCAACATTGCAGCGTTGCCTTACCAACCGATTCAACACGCGCCCACCATTGGGCACTCTGGATCGAAACGGAGTTGTCAGCCACACGTTTTTGACGAGGCCAACGACTAATTAACAGTCAAAATGCGGTTTTTAGGTTCAAAAAATGCACGTCAACGACCACCTTAGCGCTATGTTTTGATACACAGATGGTCGCTTAATGTAGTACTTTCCAGCGTTTGGTGCAAATCAGGGTTAAATTTCGGCTATGGGTATACCGTTCAGTATGTCGGCATTTCGGCGTTTAATTTACAGCCACCACTTTTTAAGTGGTGTGCGTCATGGCATTTGTGTCTTATTTGCTTTTGGACTGGTGTCTTTCGCCTTAGGCAATACCAGCAGCGGCCTTATAGCGGGCTTAGGCGCGAGTTGCGTCGCAATTATTGACCAACCAGGTCCACAAAAACGCCGTATTTATGAAATGCTTTGGGGTGTGCTGCTCGGTGGGTTAACTGTCGCACTCACAGGTTTTGCGTCACCCTACCCCTACACATTAGCTGGCGTCGTGATTTTGTTATGTTTTGGCTTGTCAATGTTGCATGCCTTTGGCCAACGTGGCGGTGTGATCAGCTTAGCTTGTTTACTTTTGATGACAATCACCTTGCATACGCCGTTAAGTGTCACTCAAACGCTCATACACGTTTTTGTCACGATGATTGGTGCTGTGATTTATGTGTTGAGCTCTTTGGCACTCGGCCGCTTGACTAAAGTACAAGAAGAAGAGCAAGCACTTACAGCAGCATTGCTCGCAACCTCTGATTATGTGGCACAACGCGGGCTGATGTATGACCCAGAAACGGATATTGATGAGGGTTACAACGAATTAATGCAGCGACAATCAAAAATGATTGCCAGTCATCAAGCCGTTAGAGACATCTTATTACCCAATTTAAGTGAAAAGAAGCTTAACCGTTCACATAAACGCAAAATGACTTGGAATGTTTTTGTAGACATGGTGAGTTTGCTTGATTTATTTTTGGGCACACAAACTGACTACAAATTTTTACATCGAGATATGGCTCAAAGTGACTCGCTTGTATTTATGCGTGACGCTTTATTAAAATATGCAAATGAAATTGAGCGTATTGCTGTGACGGTTACACGCGGCAATCGCTTTACACATTTTAATCACCATATGGGCGCAAAAGCAGAATTAAGAGCGCTCGATTATGAACTTGAAAAAATGCAAAGGCATGGCTTTGCTGCAACGCACCCTGAAGCCTTTAACATTTGTTCACAGGTTGTAAAAAGACTTAAAAATATTGAACTTGTGTTGTTGCGTATGCGGCAACAAGTGGGTTCAAATCGACCGATGGCGGTGCTTGAAGTTGAACATTTGCAACACCTTCCATCTGAAATTTTAACTCGTCACGAATACAGACTGGCTTTATTAATTGACAATTTACGCTGGACTTCTTCAGTTTTTAGATTTGCACTTCGTCTCAGTACTGCGGTGGGCTTGGGTATGTTGGTGGCGATTGCGTTTCCGGTTTTACAGCCCCATAGCTATTGGATGTTGATCAGTATTATTGTGATTATGAGGCCCGCTTTTTCAACGACCCATCAGCGTAATAATGGCAGACTGATCGGAACCATTGCCGGTAGCGGCGTTTCACTTTTGATTTTAATGTTTACGCAAGACGCCACAATAATTACGGCAACACTCATTGTCAGTTTAATACTTGGGTCTGCGCTCATATTATTAAATTACCTGCTTTCAACTTTTTTTATGACAGTTTCTGTTTTACTTGTTTTACATTTTTTATTACCTGATTCATTTAATTTGGCAGGCGATCGTGCCATTGAAGCCGTTGTGGGTTCACTTATTGCTTTTGCTTGTAGCTATCTCTACCCTTGGTGGGAAGCACGTTCTATACCGAAGTTTGCGCAAACAGCCAGAGACGCGAATGCACAATATTTAATTGGGGTGACTCAATGGTTAAAAGCGCATCGTGTTTTTACAACCCCGCCTACTTCAGCAGACCATTTGGTTGACTTGCCGCAAGACGATTTAAGTTGGCACTTAGGTCGTAAAAATGTGTATTTAGCTTTAAGTAACTTTACTGATTCGCTGCAACGCATGATGCTTGAGCCTAAGGCCAAACAAATACACGTAGCCGAGTTTAACCATTTGCTTATTCAAAACCACACACTGGTTTCACGAACCTCTGCCATAATTGAAGTGCTTTACCCGCTAAACCAAGTGCCGCTGCGACTTGTGGGGTATTTAGAAAATATGGCACTGGCAGCTCAAACCCGCGACATAACGTTGGCGCATGCTGAGTTACCAGAGGGACTAGAAGCCGAGATGAATGTGAAAGGCGTGGGCTATATGCTTGACCAGTTGCGTAGCTCGGTCGAACAGATTATTTTAGAAACTCAATCGATTCGTCAGGTTTAATTTAAAAAAATATAAACATTTCGATTTAAGATATGATTTAAATAAATATATATAAGGTCAAGTTATGAAAATTGCAGATATTAAAGCGAACGCTTATTCAATGCCGTTTGTAAACCCTTCGTACCCGAAAGGGCCTTACCATTTTGTGAATCGTGAGTTTTTAATCATTTCTTATCGCACTGATCTCGATGCGCTGCGTGCAGTTGTGCCCGAGCCGCTAAAAGTGGTTGACCCCATTGTGAATTTTGAATTTATTCGTATGCCTGATTCAACCGGTTTTGGTGACTACACCGAGTCTGGGCAAGTCATAGCTGTGGTCGACGAACAAGGCCGCCACGGCGGTTACACCCATATGATGTACCTTGATGATGAATCACCTATTGCAGGCGGCCGCGAGCTGTGGGGGTTTCCTAAAAAGTTAGCATCACCTACGCTTGCAGTGGCGTCAGACACGTTGTTGGGTACACTTAATTATGGTCCGGTACGTATTGCAACAGGCACCATGGGCTACAAATATGAAACCTTAGATTGCAAAGCCGAACAAGAGAAAATGGCCGCCACGCCTAACTACTTGTTAAAAATAATTCCACACGTTGATGGCACCCCTCGCATTTGCGAATTAGTTCGCTACTACGTACAAAACGTAAATATTAAAGGCGCCTGGACAGGCCCTGCCCGCTTAGAACTATTTCATCACGCCATTGCACCTATCGCTGATTTACCGGTGTTAGAAATTGTGGGCGCTAAACACTTAATATGTGATTTGTCATTAGGCTTGGGTGAAGTCGCGTTTGATTATTTGAAAGCTTAACGTTTTAATTTGA
>JBDNHM010000383.1:0-3055 GCA_041688825.1 Burkholderiaceae bacterium
AAATAGAATGTTGCCTTTTTACAATTGCTTGTGGCGCCGTATCTGGTGCAATTTTCCTTAGAGCAGCATGCAACTCAAACATTTGAGCCTGAAGTTCGTCAATTTTTACTTTTGCTCGCCAATTCCATGACAACGAACAAAACAACCCAACAATTGATGTAATAAATTTGCCGCCTGCATTCGCAATGAGTGATTTCATCGCTGCGTCTCTTTCTGAATTCATTTCCATAGCTTTGCCTGCGTTAGTGAGGGCAAACGCCAAAAACATGAATGTGAACATTAAACCTGCACCGATTAATATATTCGGCATAGTTTCGAACAATGAAAGATTCATTCTTCCAGAGAGCACACCTCTAGCTGTCCAGATGTCAGAATAATTTCTTAAGCTGTAATACTCTGGGCCTACATCACCCTCAATTTCGATCAGATTGTCTTTTGTTTCTAGAAGCAAACTTTTAATCTGTGGGTCATTTGTGGCTCTGATTGTTGACTCAAAAGACTCTAAGGTGTTAACCCCCTGCTGATCAAGCGACTTAATCAACGAACGAAGCACAGCCTCTGTTTTTGTGATTCTTGACGCCCACCAAATATACAATACCAACGCAAATATAAAAATTAAAGCTGATACGCCAATCGGCAATAAAAGATCACTAGAGATATCTAAGAATTTTAAAGTTTCATTTACTAGTGACATTTAATTTCCGTTATTTTTAGATAACTATTAGGTGAGTTTTCGCTTACGCCGATCATTTTTTATTTAATATTAAATATGCTAAGTATATTTAACTTTTAAGTTAACATGATTCGAGAAATTGCCGCTGATTTCACCAATTGAGTGTCTCAATATGTGACACACACACCCATACATTTCATTTTCAATTTAGATGCAAAATAAACACAACAAGAAAGGGGCCGAAGCTACATCTACCTTATCAACCATCAAGGTTAAAGCGAATGCAGATATGGCTCTGTAATGGCTGCCATCAAATTGATGGGGTTTCATAAAATTAGCCTTTTGATCAAGCATTCGCCTGCCATCGAATTGCAGTGTTTATTCAACATCTCAAGATATGCCTGCTTGAATACCGTTTACCTTGGGTTATTACCGAACCATCTTTAGAGCTTTGAACTAAGTAACAGCGCATGAACTCAGAAAGTCGCTTAAGTGGGTCACTACCTACATCCTTTTCTAAGCGTCGAATACCTTCTTTTGAAAAGAATCGAATGACACCACCTTTTCCATCGAACTGTTCGTCGCCATAGCTAATGAGCCAATCAGAGATTAGTGGCGGTACACCTCTTTGTTGCTTTCTTAAAGAAGCATGTCTTGTAAATTCTAGTTTCATTTTTAACACCCCATTAATTAAATTAAGGAATTAGTAAGCATGTATTTTTAGTGATTTTTAGATTTATCAACTCACCCTAAAAATTTCTATCACTATCTAAATCTCTTCGCTGTTGTCACTATCTTTTATTTCTTTTGATGCCTGAGCTTGATTCGCTATCCATAGGCCTCTTTCAATACTTTTATTGTTTGCAAGTAACTCAATTGGTATGCTTTTAATTCGAGTAGCCCCTGCACGAAGTGCAGAAATTGCTTCAGGATTGTTAGCAGCAATTTCACTTAATGTTTTTTTACAAACTTCGTTTATCGGTGTTTTTCCATCAGGTAAGTAGTTAGACAAACCGACAGGTAACCCAGAGCCCCATGTTCTGAGTAAGGCAGTTTCACCAAGATTTTTTTCTTCAATATAGACACGCAGGTATTCAGCAAAAGGGTTTTCATAATCTTTTCCATATGGCTCTTCGTAGAAGTCTAGCTCGTCACCGTATACGTCTTGATGCTTAATTGAAACCTCTTCTTCAGTTTCCTCGCCCATAAGATATTCACTTATTTCTTCAGATGGGTTACCAATGACTTGCTGTAATTCAGGAAAGGTTTCCATTAAAGTATGCATTTTAAAAAAATCTTTAACTCTCTTTTTAAAGCGCTTAGTACGCCAACGCAAACTTAACTCAGCGTGAATGGCAAACAATGCTGGAGCTATGTTGATAACATTTTCAAAGCTTGCGCCATAGGTTTTTTCAAGCAAGTCAAAGTTCAACAAAACATTTGAATCAATATTCACGCTGGTTTTGCTTGATATGTTTGGTCTTGATGTCTCAGTTGGCATTTCAGCTTCACCACTAAGCGTTTCAATTTCAACCTTTAGAGCTGCTGCCAACCTTGTAAGTGTTAGCTTTCTAACACTTACAGGCCCTTTACTCCCTTCAATTCTTTGAATTTGCCTTTTAGCGATTTTTGCTAACTTTGCTAAATCTTCTTGAGATAGCTTTCGCCCATTAGGTGGGTTTGTTCGCAACTCACGTAAACGTGTTGGTTCTATTGTGTAGTTCATTTTTAAACCTTATCTTTTTGAGTACCTCTACTTTATACGCTTTTTATATCAAATAAAAGACGCAAATAGCGCCATATTTATGCTAATTAGCGCCAATAATGGTGACTTTTCATCATTGCATTTGATTACGCTCTTCTGCCCCACATAACAAATGAGCACTTGTTTGAGCTCAACAAGAACGAAATTAATATTTCAAAAACAAAGTTCTATGAATTAAGACTTGTTGCGTGATGAGGCTAGGCAGGTACTAACCATTTTCTTCACGGTTACTTGAAAAAAATGTAGCGTTAGTTTTGTTCATTGCAGCCCATGATTCATCACTGATCGCTACATTCAGACCAAATTGGACACTTAGTCCACGCCAAACTGGACGGCTAGTCCAAAGCAATCTGATCGGCTATTCCACAGCAAACTAATCGTTGCGCCAACAGGCTAAACCAAACATTCACTAACAAACCCCGCCAACACGCCCTCTTTATGCTTTGCCCGAAACGCATCAGGTCTTAGTTGACCAATTTTAGTGTTGCAATTCATTACTTTTTTTATCATCTGTTTGGGTAATGCCTCGTCACCCCATAGCGCACCACTCATTCCGCCCACAATACAGGCATTGGTATCGGTATCACCCCCACGTAATAGTGTGTCTGTTAATGCTT
>JBDNHM010000384.1:0-5596 GCA_041688825.1 Burkholderiaceae bacterium
CTCGCGAGTTTCGTAGCCGTCTGACGTCACTTGTTGCCAACTGGATACGCGTAGGCTATTGCCAAGGTAACTTCAACGGAGACAACTGTGCAGCCGGTGGCTTCACGCTTGATTATGGCCCATTTGGGTTCTGCGATGCGTTCAACCCACTCTTTCAGCCTTGGACAGGTGGTGGCCGTCACTTTTCATTCATGAACCAACCTGCCGCGGCAGAGCGTAACTTTTTTATGTTTTGTAAATCACTACAACCGTTGTTGATCTCAAATCAAGACGATTTACATCAATTGAAAGAAATTTTCGATGGCTTTTCAGGCCTGATGCAAACAAAAATGCAGCAGATGTGGGCAGCCAAGCTCGGCCTCAATACATTTGACGACGCGTTGTTTAGCGCGCTTGAAAAGCTTATGGCACAAACGCCGGTTGATTATTCAATGTTCTTTCGCGAACTATCGGCAGTTCCAGACAACATCGCCCCCTTACTAAAAAGCTTTTATCAGAAAACCAAGCCTACTTATGCTTCCTCACATTCGAAAGATTCGACACCTTTCACGAGTTCGAACCCTTCAACGCATTCTGCACACAAGGCAGATACTATTGAAGTAGACCCACAATGGGTCGCTTGGTTTGCGCAATGGCATGCGATGATTGATCGTGAGACTGACCCGCAGACAGGTCAACCTAAAAGCCGTGAAACCATTTCTAATCAAATGAAAAGCGTGAACCCAAAATACACCTTGCGAGAAATATTCTTGGTGCCCGCCTACCAGCAGGCTGCCCTAGGCAATTATGATCTCGTTCGAGAACTACAAGAGGTGATAACGCAACCTTACGCCGATCAAAGCCAAACCATTCAAGAAAAATATGACAGGCTTAAACCGTCTGAATTATTTCAAATGGGTGGGTTGTCGCACTATAGTTGTTCGTCGTGATCGGCTCGACTAGTTAACACCAACTTTTTCCAATCATCTGGCGGATGGCCACGTTTCAACATTCGCTGAAATACGACATAAGGGTCGCTTTTACTACCAGACGATCGCAGCGTGTTTTCATCATTAACCCAAGCGAAAATGATGATTCGAGACTTTGTGTCGAACCTAAAAAATAAGCGAAATCGCCGCCCAATCTTCGCACGCCGCCAATGCCTAAAAGTGTTACCCATTGTGTTACCTTGCCGGTATTCCTCACGATTAGGGTCACTGGGTACAGCCTCATAAATTAATTTTGAAAGTGCATTAAATAGCCTGACATTGGCGTTAGACTCATACCCCTGAGAGTCATGCAGCTTTGCTTTTTCTACCGCTGACTGTAGTTTTTGTAGTTGCTCAATTAGGCACTCGTGAAAGAGCAAGTTCCACCCATAACGTTGAATCACAGAGACACATCACCTTCAATATCTAAAGACAAATCAGTAGGCTGTGTTAGCGTTGCTAGCATGGCTTGCACCAGATTATCGGGTAAAGTTGTCAGGTTTTTACCTAAGCGTATGTCAGTTTCTAATAGGCTTAAAAAGCCACTAATGGCTGGGTCTTCGTGTTCTATTTCATCAGCCCGGCTAACAATAACTCGAGAGCCCCGCAAATCAAACGCCACCCTGCCACCGTAATCCACACCAAGAGCTTGTCGAATGGGTTTGGGTAAAGTGATTTGGCCTTTCGATGTGATTGTGGCGACTTCATGAATAGCAGGCAAGATTATTCTCCTCAATAATTATCGAATTGTAAGGATTTTTCCTTACAGTGTCAATGATTTAATTTACACAAAAAAACCTTCATTTGACATGTCATACGCTTGTCATATATTTCGATTATTATGGAAATATGAATAATACAGATGCGGTTTCAGCATTTATTGCCTTAGGTCAAGAGTCTAGGCTCAACGTGTTTCGCTTGATTGTGCAAAAAGGCGATACGGGGCTCACACCGACCCAGATTCACGAAATGCTGGGTATACCCAATGCCACCTTGAGCTTCCATTTAAAAGAATTGCTGCAAGCCCGCTTGATTACACAAGAGCGCCAAAGCCGCAACCTCATCTATCGCCCAAATGCTTTACATGCCAATGCCCTAGTTGAATTTTTGATGGAAAACTGCTGTGGTGGCAAGTCATGTTTACCTAAAGCATTACCTAAAAAGGTTAAAAACCAATGAAACCCTACAACATTCTGTTTTTATGTACACACAACTCAGCACGCTCTATTTTGGGTGAAGCCCTAGCATCAACCCATGCGAGCGGCCTGTTTGTGGGTTATTCCGCAGGCTCAACACCTGGCACCACAGTAAACCCTTTTGCAGCTGAAATTGCATTAGACCTAGGTTACACGGCCGACAAATTACGCTCTAAAAGTTGGGACGAATTTGCCATACCCGATGCACCTAAAATGGATTTCATTATTACGGTTTGCGATAACGCGGCCGGCGAAGTCTGCCCATTTTGGCCCGGCAACCCTGCAACAGCACATTGGGGCTTTCCTGACCCTTCGCAGATCAGCGGGTCTGATGACGAAAAGCGCCACGCGTTTAAAGAAGTCATGACAGGGCTCAAAAAACGTATAGATTTTCTGTCAGCCTTACCCCTTGAAAAACTTGATGCACTCAGCATTCATAACGAACTGAATAAATTGGCCAAGATTTAATCATGGGCTTATTTGAAAGATTCTTATCGGTTTGGGTTGGTTTAGCAATTGTGGCGGGTGTGTCATTAGGCTTGGCCGTTCCACAAGCGTTTCAGGCAATCGCTGCGTTTGAGTATGCACATGTCAACCTTGTTGTTGCGGTTTTGATCTGGGTCATGATTTACCCGATGATGATTCAAATCGATTGGCATGCAGTGAAAGATATTCGTAAAAAGCCGCAAGGCTTAATTTTGACTTTGGTCATTAACTGGCTGATCAAACCCTTCACAATGGCCGCCCTGGGTATTTTTTTCTTTCATTATGTCTTCGCACCCTGGGTCGACCCCCAATCAGCACAAGAATATATTGCCGGTATGATTTTGCTGGGTGTGGCACCCTGCACGGCCATGGTATTTGTTTGGAGCCAACTGGTAAAGGGCGATGCCAACTATACGCTCGTTCAAGTCTCTGTTAACGATCTCATTATGGTGGTTGCTTTTGCGCCTATTGCAGCGTTTTTGCTTGGCGCGACTAACCTCACGGTACCTTGGGAAACCTTATTCATTTCTACAGTTTTATATGTTGTGTTGCCCCTTTTAGCAGGCATGTTGACTCGCCATACATTAGCCAAAAAGGGCGATATCAATAAAGGCAATATCAATCGGGTCAGTCAGTTTGTCGCAAAGCTCAAACCCTGGTCAGTTGTCGGTTTAATTGCAACGGTGCTTTTGCTTTTTGGTTTTCAAGCACACACCATTATTGAGAAGCCCGGCATCATCGGTTTGATTGCCATTCCGTTAATACTTCAAACATACGGCATCTTTTTTATTGCGTGGTGGGGCGCTAAAAAACTGAAGCTTGCACACAACATTGCTGGCCCAGCGTGCTTAATTGGCACCTCTAATTTTTTTGAATTAGCCGTCGCAGTTGCAATTTCGCTATTCGGTTTGAATTCAGGCGCGGCATTGGCAACGGTTGTTGGTGTCTTGGTTGAAGTACCTGTCATGCTGACGCTTGTAGCGCTGGTCAATAAATGGCGACCTGTTGCCCCCAACATTAAAGACCCATCATGACGCAACACCCCACGCCTCACATCGCTAATATCGCTGACATCGCTAACATCTCTGACGCCACTGACAACGCTCACACTACTGACATCGCAGAAGTCACTGACACCACTGATTTGCCGCAACTTGATGAAGCCTGTTTTCAAGTGCCCGATGCCAATCAGTTGAAAGCACCCATTTCTACCGATGCACCCCGTTTTTTATTGCTGTATGGCTCATTACGCCAACGTTCATTTAGTCGACTACTCACTGAAGAAGCCGCCCGTATTTTGACGGCCATGGGAGGTGAGGTGCGGGTGTTTAACCCAAGTGGTTTGCCCTTGCCCGATGACGCACCCGATACCCACCCAAAAGTGACTGAACTTCGCGAACTGGCTGAGTGGTCTGAGGGTATGGTGTGGTGTTCCCCTGAGCGCCATGGCGCCATGACAGGCATCATGAAAACCCAGATCGACTGGATACCCCTGAGCCTAGGCGCCGTGCGCCCGACCCAAGGCAAAACGCTGGCTTTAATGCAGGTTAGCGGCGGTTCGCAATCATTTAATGCGTTAAGTCAAATGCGAATTTTAGGTCGCTGGATGCGCATGATCACCATACCCAATCAATCTTCTGTAGCCAAAGCGTTTATGGAATTTGATGAAGCTGACCGTATGAAACCTTCAGCTTATTTTGATCGGGTGGTTGATGTGCTTGAAGAACTTTATAAATTCACTTTGCTCACACGGAACAATGCCGCTTACTTGGTAGATCGTTATAGCGAACGTAAAGAAAGTGCCGAGGCACTCATCAAGCGAGTCAACCAGTCGTTTTAAATGACAAGGTAAAAACAGTGTGCCCCTGCGCACTGCTCACTGAGATGGTGCCCCCATGCGCCTGCATAATCGCTTGAGTAATCGCCAACCCCAAACCCGCCCCCTCTAACCCCGGGTGTGTGCGCGCTTGATCAGACCTAAAAAAACGATCAAAAATGCGTGGCTGTATGGGCAAGGGAATCGTTTCACCCACGTTAGCAACCGACAGTGTCGTGACTTGCGCGGTGTGATCTATTTCTATTCCAATATGCGTGTGAGCCTCTGCATGACGAATCGCATTTGACAACAAATTACTGATTGCTCTGCGAATCATTAAACGGTCACCCATCACCGTGCCCTCACCGGTTACCTTTAAGGTCACAAACTTTTCTTCCGCCAAAAGCTCGTAAAACGTCAACAGCTCTAACGCCTCGGCTTCAAGCGCCACACTTGATTGGTTCGGAATTTCAAGATGGTTTTCTGTTTTTGCTAAATAAAGCATGTCTGAAACAGTGCTGGCCAGTCGCTCAAGCTCTTCCACCATTGAAAGTAACGTTTCTTGATATTGGTCGACAGATCGATTTTTACTCAATGTGACCTGTGATTGAATCAACATGTTGCTTAAAGGCGTTCTAATTTCATGTGCCAAGTCGCTTGAAAACCCAGACAAGCGGGCAAAATCATGCTCAAGACGTTCAAGCATTTGATTTAACGTTCGAGCAAGCGGCTCTAATTCAACAGGCACATCTTTAGTTGGAATACGGTCATTCAATTGTGCCGCATTGATATGGCTTGCTTTAGCAATAATGGGTAACAGTGGTCTCAAACCGCGGCGGGTGACCCACCAACCTAACAGGCCAGACAGCAAAATGGCAACCGCAACGTAAACCCACATGAGCGCTCTGAACGAGGCCATGAAATGATCGTGATGAAGCGTATTCACAGCAAGCACAACGGTTAACCCATCAACAGGAATTGACACCGCACGCATAGTTTGTGTACCCGCCAACCACTGCATCACTGCCCCACTTTGACCGCTATGACTGCTATGACTACTTTGACTGATTTGGTCCTCTACTTGAATCAACAAATAAGCTGGAAACTCAAACCCTGGGCTCTTATAAAGC
>JBDNHM010000385.1:0-2689 GCA_041688825.1 Burkholderiaceae bacterium
TGTCACTGATCGGTGTAATGGGGCCACCCGTGATCGTAAATATGGAGCCACTTGTGATCGAAATTATGGAGCCAATGGCTGATCGAAATTATAGAGCCACTCGTGATCGTAATTATGGGGCCAGTATGCAAGGCTGACCCAACCCTCTTCGGTTCATTAAACGCCATACTTTTCCCTTTCAACATCATGTTTGGGAGCTCAAGGAAATGGCAAACCGGAGAATTGATATGCATGAGTACAAAGAAGTTATTTATCGGCTGCGCCTCAAACAAAGCTTACGATCGATTTCCCGTTCAGGGTTCATGGGACGCAATAAGGCCAACGAGATCAATCGCATCGCGCTCGAGCGGGGGTGGTTGAATCCCGAAACACCATTGCCCGAGGTTGAAGATATTTTATTGGCCTTGGATGAGCAGCGAACGCTATTAAATCTGCAGCCCGTGGGTCGCCAAAGTGATATTTGTAAGTCGCATCAGGATCTAATCTCGCAGTGGCTTGAGCATGGCGTGAGCGGTGTGGCGATTCATGCGGCCCTTGAACGTGACCATGGCGTACGTTGCCATTACTCGGCCGTGCGTCGAGTCATCAATCGATTAAAGCTGGCCAAGCCCAATCAGCGTTTAACAATGATTTTAGACTTTAAAGTGGGCGATGCCGCGCAGATTGACTTTGGTGCGGGCCCCTTTTTACTAGACCCAATGAGCGGCAAACCAAAGCGGACATGGTTCTTTGTGATGACTTTGTGTGCGAGTCGCCATCAATACGTGGAGTTTGTCTGGGATCAAACCGTTGCCACATGGTTGCGTTGCCACCAACGTGCCTTTGAGTTCTTTGGCGCCAGACCGGCACGGGTAATTATTGACAACCCCAAGTGCGCCATCATTAAAGCGGTCATCCATGAGACCGAGGTGCAGCGCGCTTACGGCGAATTGGCACAAGCGTACGGGTTTCTAATCGACCCCTGCCCGCCGGCAGACCCCCAGAAGAAAGGGCGCGTGGAGTCAGGCGTCAAGTATGTCAAGCAGAACTTCTTGCCCACACGGCAGTTTCGTAACCTAGCGGATTTGAACGAACAGGCCACAAAATGGGTGCTCGAGGTTGCGGGGCAACGCATTCATGGCAGCACCCACGCTAAGCCCCTAGACCTATTTGCCAAAGAAAAACCTTTCTTGACGCCCCTACCCGATCGTCGCCCAGACGTCTACTGGTACGCCCGAGCTAAAGTGCACCGCGACTGCCATGTGCAATATGGACGGTGCCTGTACTCGGTGCCTTATCGATTGGTTGGGCGCAGCGTTGAGCTCAGACTGTGCGCCTCAACGCTCGAAGTCTTTGAGGGGTCCAGCCTCATTGCCACCCACCCGATTGGGCGCCGCCCCGGTGAGCGTCGAACGATCGATGATCACATGCCCCCAGCAGCCGTTGCGTGGTTAATGCAAACGCCGGTTTGGTGTCGAGAGCAGGCCAAAGCGGTGGGGCCACACTGCTTGGCTTTGATTATGAATTTATTCAATGACCGAGTGGTGCAACGTCTGCGAACCGTGCAAGGTTTGCTGCGCTTGCGACGCGAGTTTGGGGACCGTTGGCTCGAGCTTGCCTGCGCGCGATGCGGTGTCATCGATGCCATCTCGCCCAAAGCGATGACAAGCGTGATTGTGCAGTTACAGCTTGAATCTAAGGCGGGGTTGTTAACCGATTCCGACGTCGACGAAACGTCGACACCGGCCTATGCGGGTCAAAGTCGGTTTGCACGCGACACCCGTCAAATGATGTCGCAATGAGGGGTATGTCATGAATCAATCCATCACCAATCGATCCAACACCAACACCCATTATCACCCTGAAGTGAGTCAGCAATTACGGGAGCTTCGCCTCTCAGGCGTACTCGATTCACTTGATGTGCGGATTCGTCAATCTATTGAAGACAAGCTCAGCCATCTAGAGTTTTTGCAGATGTTGCTCGGCGATGAGTTGGCCCGTCGTGACCAGACCCGCAGTGCCATACTGCTCAAGAGGGCCGCGTTAATATCGAGCAAAACGATCGAACAGTTTGACTTTACGGCCAACCCAACGCTCAACCGAAGCCTCATTAGTGATTTGCTGACCTGTCGATTTATGGGTGAGCATTCACCCATACTCATCTGTGGGCCCACCGGTACGGGCAAGAGCCATCTGGCGCAGGCCATCGGGCATCAGGCCATTCGTCAGGGTAAGGATGTGTTGTTTGTCACGCAAAAGTCATTGCTCAGCTCTTTGCACAAGGCACGAATCATGGGCGTTTATGACAAAAGGTTTGCAAAATTTGCCAAAACCAGCTTACTGATCATAGATGATTACGGTCTTTACCCAATGGGTGCGCCCCAAGATGAGGACTTCCACGAGCTCATTGCGTATCGTTACGAGCAAAAGTCAACAATCATCACCAGCAACCTTGAGTTCACTGAATGGGACCAGGCGTTTGTGAAGAATAAGTTATTGGCCACGGCCACGCTCGATCGTTTGCTGCATAACGCCTATCGGCTAACCCTGCAGGGTAAGAGTTATAGAAAGCCAAAAGATTTTAAAAAAATAGACCTTGCGCATGGGGGGAAATTAAGCGAATATTAGGTACCCGCAGGGGGTAAAAACCGATGAAAAAATGGCCCCATAAATTCGATCATTGGTGGCTCCATAATTTCGATCAATGACA
>JBDNHM010000386.1:0-1422 GCA_041688825.1 Burkholderiaceae bacterium
CCTTCAACCATGTTTGCGACCAACGGGGTGCCTTTAAATTCATTACAAATGCGCTGCATCTCATCTTGAGACTCAGGTGATTCAATAAAAAGAATATCTGCACCTGCTTTGCGATAAGCATCACCACGTCGTAAAGCCTCATCTAAACCTAAAGCAGTGCGTGCATCAGTTCGAGCAACAATTAAAAAATTAGGGTCTTGGCGTGCATCAACTGCAACACGAATTTTGCTCACCATGTCTTCAATCGGTATGACACGACGGCCCGGAGTGTGGCCACATTTTTTGGGAAACTCTTGGTCTTCTAATTGAATCGCTGAAGCACCTGCTTTTTCGTAGCCTTTAACCGTATGCGCAACATTAAGCAAACCACCATAGCCCGTGTCACCGTCGGCAACAAGCGGTTTGTCTAAGGTATTGGCAATAAGCTCAACTCGGCCAACCATATCAGAAAAAGTAGCCAAGCCTGCGTCAGGCAAACCCAAATGAGAAGCAACCGTTCCATAACCTGTCATGTAGAAGGCATCAAACTCGAACTGCTTGGCAATACGGGTCGAGATCATATCAAAAACACCAGGCGCAGAAATAAGCGCAGGTTGACTAATACGATTTACAAAGAATGCACGTTTTTCTAAAGGGTTCATTATTTTTTCACTTTATTAGAGAATAAAAATTAACGTTGTAAACCAAATCAATTTTAAAAAAGAAAATATATCAACGACCATGCTTGGTTAAGCAACATGAGGATGAAATAAGCGAGAATTGAAGATCTTTTGGAATCTAGTTTCTTTAGTTGTTCGCAAGAAATAGAGCAGTGTGATGCTAACTATGACTTCAATTGCGACAATGGGTACATAAGCTAATCCAAAAGCTATGAGGCTTGTTAGTGTCGTCATAGAAAACCCTTGGCCTAATACAACCCAAAATGCAACCCAGGTAACAATTGAACCCTGAAACAATACAGACAGTTTGAGTGCGTCTTTATAAGGAATATCGCAGTATCTTACGCCCGAAGAAATCAAACGTTTTGCAAGTGTTGCTGTCACCCATAGCGAAGCTAATAGGGTCGTAACATTCATACCATACTGCGGAAGATCGAAAGGCGAAAACAAAACACCTTGCAGCAACAAACCCAATGCCATACCAAGGGCCGTAGCTGGAAGTCCAAATATAAGCAACAAGGTCGAACCAAGAATCAAGTGGACTTCAGAAACTGCAACCGTTGGATGTGGCAAAAATTCAAAAGAAATAAATGTGATGAGTGTCGTAACAAGGCACCCAACCGTCAATCTTCCAATGTTTTTCTTTAATAAATCTATTAAAAAAGTGCGTGCAGTAAAACAGAACAAAGCTGCAGCCGATACGTAACTAATAGCGATTTTCGCACCATCAACAATTCCGGGTTCTATGTGCATATTTAAACTC
>JBDNHM010000387.1:0-1111 GCA_041688825.1 Burkholderiaceae bacterium
CGGAAAATCACCCGTTGAATACAT
This sequence comes from Burkholderiaceae bacterium, assembly GCA_041688825.1. Taxonomy (GTDB): domain Bacteria; phylum Pseudomonadota; class Gammaproteobacteria; order Burkholderiales; family Burkholderiaceae_B; genus Algicoccus. The sequence goes on from JBDNHM010000387.1 coordinate 25, forward strand.
TACAAACGAAGATCAAAAAGACTTGATCAGACAAGTCGCGCGACCCCTCATTGCTAAGCCGGTTAATCGCTTAGCGCTTGTGGCAAACGCATGGCATGACGCATTGGTAGGCTATAAGCACAAAATCAGTGGCCAGTTACCCAGTTCTCTACCTTCAAGTTAGGGTAAGCAAGAAAGTCAGCTTCATTATTTGTAACTAACGTAACATTCAACGCTGAAGCGTGGGCTGCTATCAGTTTATCTAGCGCATTTTTGTTACGTTCGCGATTAGCCGCTCGCATTGGCCCGTAAGCTTGGGCCGCTCGGTTTTCAAACGGCAGCACCACCAAATCTTCAAGTAGATTATCGAGCACCGTTTGATTGTGCGATTGATTGCTGGCCGAACATGCCACACCGAATTGAAGCTCAGCAAGCGTGATAGCCGATATCACAATTTCACCAACAAAATAATTTGCAAATCGTTCACGAACTTCTGGCGGCTGATGCTTAATAAGATAAATACAAATATTTGTATCAAGCATAAACTTGACTGTCATAACGCTTCACGCTCATCATCAACATTGTGAGCACGACCTTCAGACATAAAGTTTGATGAAAACTTCGACAGCTTATTCAACACATCACCCATTCGGCGTTGTGCAGGTCGAATACGCAATTCATCGCCCGAGCGCTCAATGATTAAGTCTACATCGCAGGAACTGTACGCCAGCTCAGATGGAATACGCACAGCCTGCGAATTGCCATTACGGAAAAGTTTAGTATGTGTCATTTTTCACCTTTATGGATGTACAAGTACATCTTAATTCAAAGCTGAATGTATGTACATACGTAGATGTACGAAAATCATACTTAAATTGTTATCGCAAACGCTTAATCCATTACAATGCAATCGCGCAAACTCGACCCAGAGGCCAGGTGATCAAAGCCTTCGTTGATTTGATCTAATGTGAAGGTCTTCCCCAACATTTTATCGACGGGTAGTTTTCCTGCTAAATAAAGATCAATGTATTTCGCAATGTCTTGGGCAGGTACGCCAGAGCCCAGGTAGCTGCCACGAATGTCACGCTCTTCGCCTACCATCTGCGCC
>JBDNHM010000069.1:0-3134 GCA_041688825.1 Burkholderiaceae bacterium
CTAGCGACTGGTTTGAGTTTGCAGTGGCATGCGGGCTCACCACAAACTTTGTTAAAAAAACCATTGAAAAAATGACTCAAAATATTCTGAATAACTTAAACGAAATGGAATTGGTTTCCAAAGAAAACTGTATTGCAAAAGAAGTTGCTGATGCGCTAATCTCGACCATCAGCCATCTGTGTGAGCGGCAAAAAGCAATATCTAAAAATCTTTAACCCTTATCAAGGTACCTGGTGCGTCACCACATATCAATCTAGTTTAGATTGAGTGAAATCTGTGGTGACGAGGTCAACGAACTGGCCAATTTATTGCCCTTGACCGAGCGCAAAGCCTTTCACACCATCAAACATACATAGATACTCGGTCTTGATGACGTCAACACCTGCATCGGTCAAGGCAGTTAGCAAAGCAATAATATCTTGCTGAGTGATTTCTCCGTTAGAGCTTGATGCATAGAAACGGCACCGCCAATGATCGGTACAAAAGGTTTCTGGAAAGCCTTCAGGCCACACTTTTACGCCACGGTTGGTAATCATTTGTAGTGCCAAGGCGGTAGAGTTTCCCAGCAAAAGCTGTTTGGCTAAATCATCAGTTAATTTGACTGATTCTTGAACAAATACATCAACCCCAACCAGTTGTTTTTTGGCGGCGGGTGCTCTGATGTACAAAGGCTTCACAGCAACCGAGCTTTTAGGGGCCGGTGCAAGCTGATAATGCACCACCGGAAAGCGTGTGGGTAAGCGACCTAAACGATCAATAACGGCGTTGGCAAATTCCATGCTGCCAAAAGGCTTTGAGTCGTTGTTTTGGGCAGATTCAGCATCAACTGAATGATCTTGTAAGTCAGCTGTAAATAAACCGTCTTCAAGTGTCGCGAGCCAGGCGTTGTGAATTTTGGCGGCAATTTGGGGCTGACCAATATGCACCAACATCATCACTGCACCGAGCAAGAGGCCGCTGGGGTTGGCAATGCCTTTGCCAGCAATGTCGGGGGCGCTGCCATGAATGGCTTCAAACATGGCAACGTGCTCGCCAATGTTGGCGCTGCCTGCCAAGCCAACGCTGCCTGTCATTTCAGCAGCAATGTCGCTGATGATGTCACCGTATAAGTTTGCCGTCACGATCACATCGAACTGTTCAGGCCGTGTGGCCAAGCGGGCGGCACCAATATCAATGATCATGTGCTCAGTCTTGATTTCTGGGTATTCAGCCCGAATCTCGTCAAACACTTGGTGAAACAAGCCGTCTGTCATTTTCATGATGTTGTCTTTGCTCATGCAGGTGACTTTTTTACGACCATTCGCCCGCGCATACTCAAAGGCATAACGCACAATTTTCTCGCAGCCGGGGCGGGTGATCAACTTCAAGCACTGGAACACTTCATCGGTTTGCCGATGTTCAATGCCAGCGTACAAGTCTTCTTCGTTTTCACGCACGATGACTAAATTCAGATCAGGGTGTTTGGTGGCGACAAAGGGGCTGTAGCTGATGCAAGGGCGAACGTTGGCATAAAGGCCCAATGTTTTACGAATGGTAACGTTTAGGCTTTTATAGCCACCGCCACTGGGGGTACTTATGGGTGCCTTTAGAAAAACTTTAGTGCGACGCAGGCTACTCCAAGATTCAGGAGCAATGCCACTGGTATGCCCTGAGTGGTAGAGCTTTTCACCAATTTCAATGGTTTCAGGTGCAATACGGGCACCCGCGGCCATCAGAACTTTTAACGTCGCACTCATAATTTCGGGGCCAATGCCATCACCATGCGCTACGGTAATCGGTACCAGCGCCTTTAATGAGCGGTCAATTGATGAAGTGTTTTGGTTGAGCAGGTCTGGCGCAAAGTCTGTTTTCATGATTTTTTATGTTTGGGTTGATGTTACATACACTTTATAAGAACAGACCTATAAATAAAAATACTTATTTTTAATAAAATACATAGGTTCTAAGCTATTGTTTGTTTGATTGAATGAATGAATGACTTTTTCTTTGACATCAGGTTTCATCCCTTCAGTACTTATTCATATCGTCACTGTTAAATTAATAAATTCCTTTAACGATTCAATTCCATCACTTTTCGATCTCAAAGTTAAATTCTTATTATGCCGACTGCAATTAAACGACTGTTACGTGCATCTTCGCAGCAATTACGTGCTTTTGAGGCTGCGGCTCGGTTGATGTCGGTAACCCAAGCTGCTCGCGAGCTACATGTGAGCCAGCCTACCGTGACTGTGCAGTTGCGTGAGCTGGCCGAGCTGGTGGGCGAGCCTTTATTTGAGCCGATTGGGCGCGGTGTGCGACTGACCCCTGCGGGCGAAGCGTTGCAGGTGACTGTTTCTGAAATTGCCAGTTGTTGGCACCGTTTTGAAGACCGTTTGGGTGACTTAAGCGGTTTGTTGCGCGGTCGACTGCGTATTGCAGCGGTCACCACTGCGGAATATTTTGTGCCTGATTTGCTGGGCCCTTTTGCGGTGCTTCACCCAGGTGTTGAAATTGACCTTGCCGTTGAAAACCGCGATCGCGTCATTGCACGCCTGCATAGCCAAGCTGACGACCTGGCAGTGATGATGCTGCCACCCACCGAATTACCCCTTCAAAGTCTGCCCTTTTTAGATAACCCGCTGGTGGTGATCGCCACGCGCAATCACCCGTTGGCAGGTGCCCAGCAACCCATTTCGCTAAAAGATTTACAGAATGACCGATGGTTAATGCGTGAAACCGGAAGTGGCACACGTTTAGTGACAGAGCGCTACTTTACTGACCACGGTTTTGCGCCACGCATTGCCATGAGTTTAGGTAGCAACGAGGCGATTAAACACGCCGTCGGTGCAGGTTTAGGCATTGCGATTTTGTCGGCCCTCACGGTTGACTTGTTTGATCGAAATGAGCAAAATCAAAACGCCCGAGCACCTTTGGTGCAGTTGCCAGTAGTGGGCTTTCCGATCGAGCGGCAGTGGTCGGTTGTTTGGCGAAGCGACTCACCCTTAGCCGCGCCCGCTAGGCAGTTTGTAGCCTATTTGCAAAAAGCCCAACATGAAAATAAAGTGCTTTTGCCCAGCAATTAAGAGGGTTTTCTACGCCGACGGTGTTTTGTCGGCGAAAGTGTCAACATCAATCTCAACACCCGCAACACTACC
>JBDNHM010000388.1:0-1690 GCA_041688825.1 Burkholderiaceae bacterium
TCGGCTATGGTGTTTTAGTATTTGAAACCGATGGCCGTGACTCTGAACCGCAGGTTGAGCAAATGTTGTCATACCGTGTTGATGGTGTATTGCTACTATCTGCAAATTTAACTTCAAAACTTGCAAGTAGGCTAGGCCAAAATGGTATACCTACTGTACTTATGAATCGAAGAGATTTGCACGGCCCAAACCCTAGTGTCATAGCAGACAATCATAAGGGTGGGGCTGAGATTGCTCGTTATTTGTCGTCAAAAGGTCGTCGGCGTTTTGCATACGTTGCAGGGTTAAAAAACTCATCTACAAATCGAGATCGTCAACGAGGCTTCACAATGGCGCTTAAACAACTCGGGCACAACCCGCCATTAGTTGTCAACGGTGAATACGAACCTGATGTTGCTTGTGAGGCTATTCGCGAAATATTTAAAGACAAGGGACCAAAACCAGACGCTTTATTTGTAGCGAATGACCATATGGCTTGTGCCGTGTTAGATACTTTACGCTTTGAACTCAAATTGAAAGTGCCTAAAGATATCGCCGTAGTCGGGTTCGACGATGCACCGCCTGCTGCATGGCCCAGTTACTCGCTAACGACCTACAGTCAGCCTGTTTATTTAATGGTAGATGAGTCAATTAGCCTGTTGATAGACCGTATCGAAAATCCGCAAAAGTTATTTCGTACGCGAACGGTTCCAGGAGAGTTAATTATTCGCGCATCTGCATAGGGGCAATCGGATTTAGCCACATTTTAGGCATGTTTTAAAGAAGTCACAAATAATTTTACTGACACGATCAATCTTGAAACTCTTATAGCTAATTCTTAAGTATCAATAAATAATTTATCTTAAGATGGAATCTTAAAAAATCTAAAGAGAAAAATGAAAATGAACCAAGTAAATCCGACTAAGCTTACAGCAGAATTGGTTGCAATCCTGACTGCAGTAGACACACCAACAATTTGTAATGCCCTTGAAATAGCTACTGGGTCACGTTCAAATACGGGGTTTACAAGAGGTGTTTTTCTTTCTGCTCACCCTGGAATGAAGCCAATTTTAGGCTTTGCAAGAACAGCAACCTTAAGAACAGCAGTTCCATATACCGATTCGCCTTCAGTTTTGAAGGCCCGCCGCCTTGAATGGTTTGAGCATATAGAGGGAAGAGGTATACCCACTATTTCAGTAGTAGAAGACATAGATGACGAACCTGGATTAGGTGCATTCTGGGGGGAAGTTCATAGCAATGTTTTGAAGGGATTAGGTGTTAAAGGTGTTTTAACAAATGGAGCGATGCGGGATTTTGGAATGCTTGCAGCAGATTTCCAAATACTTGCTGCAACAATATCCCCAAGCCATGGTTTCGCTCAAATTATCAGTATCGGAAAACCTGTGAAAATACTGAGTTTAGATATTGCTGATGGGGATTTGATTCATGCAGACCAACATGGCGCAGTCATTATTTCAGACAATGCTTTGCTTGCGTTGCCGCGTGCTATAGATATTATCGTTAGCAGAGAGCGTCCATTGATTGAAGCCTCAAAACGTGATGGTTTTTCAATTGCGGATTTACGTTTAGCGATGAAAGAAGCTGACGATATACATTAAGTACTAATTTTTTTATTAATTATGACGAGCACAACGATGCTCACAACACACAGTGATTGGCCCTGATACATTATTTGTAGCAAATGATCACA
>JBDNHM010000389.1:0-1009 GCA_041688825.1 Burkholderiaceae bacterium
CCATTGCCACAACAGTTACTAAATAAGGTATGGCGACAAGCAACGCTAACCAAGGCCTAGGTTGATTGTTACAAAAAACAAGCAAACCCCATGTAAAGAATGCTGCGCAAACAGCATTTACAAGATAAAGACCCCCAAACCAATTGGCCCCTAACCAGTTTAAAAACTCATAAGCGGGGTCACCCCGTGACAATGCTTCTGTTAAGGTCAACCATTTTGCTCTTTCAATAAAGTGTAGATAATTACCCCAATCACCCCCTACCTCAAAACGAAAACCAATGGTTAAAACCAAAACAACAAAAATAAAGTAAAACCCGCGCAGCCCCCGGTTTTGGGGTGAACCACCATTAAAGCCATTGCTATAAACCCGCGCAACTTGCCGGCGTGCAAAAACCATATAAGCCACAAAACCAAAAATCAACCAGTACACCAACATACTAGCGATTTGCCTCAAGCCAAGATTGAAACATCAACACCGCCCAAAGTTTAGAGGTATGGTCTATTTTGCCTGTTAAATGTTCCTTCCACGCTTGTAAGATGGGTGCTGATTTTAAATAACCCTCTTGCTTAAGCCTAGTTTCATTTAACAAACTATTCGCCCATTCTCGCAACGGGCCACGCAACCACTGACCAATCGGTATGGCGAACCCTGCTTTGGGCCTTTCTATCAGCTCGCGTGGCACATGTTTATACAACACTTGCCTTAGCACCCACTTACCTTGATTGTTTCTAATTTTCATATTTAACGGTAAGCGCCACGCCAATTCAACTACCCTGTGGTCAAGAAAAGGTACACGCGTTTCTAAACTACATGCCATGGCTGCTCGGTCTACCTTACATAAAATATCATCAGTTAGGTACATCATACTGTCTCGGTACATCATTTCTAAAGCTTGATCGTTTAACCCCAGAGAGGGTAACGGGTCTCGCATTAAGGTATCGGGTTGCCCAAGCAACTTTACCCCATCGCTTATCACGATATCGGCAGGGTCTTGCCACTCAGAAAGCA
>JBDNHM010000390.1:0-1219 GCA_041688825.1 Burkholderiaceae bacterium
CACCCTAAAACCTCGCTCAATGTCAGCCAAGCTTTTATAACGTTTAATGATGTCTATTGGTTTGATCTCAACGTCTTTTACGTTGGTGACAATCACCAACTTGCCATCAACAAGCTCAGCGTGTTTAAGGGCTTTTTCATCAATGTCATAGGTGAAGCGCTCTGATTTCAGGTCAACCTTGATGATTTTAGCCAGGCGCAATGCTTTGACCTCGTGGTAGAACCGTGCCGTGGCCCCACCGTCAGAGAGTTTGCGGCCTCGGTTTACCGCACCGCCGTCTTGATGGTCAAGTTTATTGACCCAAAGCACAGCTTTGGCTTCAAGTTCTTTTATCTTGGCGCGTCGCCACTCAGTTTGCTCTTTTGCACGTATGGGGTGGTGAGCCACCACGAGCCTGAGGTCTTGCCATGTGGTCTCATCTATTGTTTCTTTTTGCTGGTCAGTAATCTTGCTTTGAAACTGTTCGAGAATCTCTACAAACTCACCGTAGCGCCTGGCGGGCACCGCCAATATGAACTCTAGCTTGCGGCCATCGCTTAGCGTAATCTTTTGAAGCTCATGCATGTTGTCTAAAGATAGCAAGCCTCTATCTGCCACAATGATCAAGCGCCTAATATGGCTAAATCGAGCCAACACCTTCTCAACCGTGGGCAGTATGGTCTTGGCCTCAGGTTGGTTGCCATCAAAGACCTCATGATAAATGGGCAACCCTTCAGCTGTTTGCACCACCCCGAGCATGAATTGCCTGGCAATCAGACCTTCTTTAGACATGCCGTAGTGGCGCACATCGTCAGTCAGTTCTGTGTGTCCTTCGACACCTATGGTTGTGAGGTCATAAAACACCATCGACAAGTCTTGATCAACCATGGGGCGTAACTGCTGAGCGATGACTTTTTCAACCTCTTCTTGGTGGTCAATCAAGGCGTCCATGCTGCGAAGCAGTTGCTGGTGGGTGAGTGCGGCGGTGTCAATTTGTGGCATGCTCACCGTTTCAAGCCAGCGCAGCACGCCAAGTTTCGAGTCAGGGTCACACAGGCGGTTAAACACCATTACCCGAATCGCATGCTCAACAGCTGTTGTAAACCGAGCTTTACGAAACACCCGAGCCAGTGCGTCAAAGCCGACTTCATGCCACAAGCGATGCAAGGCCCACACATTGCCCAAAGATAAGGCTGATTCAAACTCAATTTGTGGCTCATCGGCTGTACGGCCTTTAGCG
>JBDNHM010000391.1:0-2189 GCA_041688825.1 Burkholderiaceae bacterium
CAAATTATTTGTCTGGCGCGTGGCGGCATGCGAGTAGGTGATGTGTTGTCTAGGCTGTACAAAGTGCCCTTAGCAATTTTATCGGCTAGTAGTTATCGTGAAAATGCGGGTCGAGTACAAGGTCAACTCGACATTGCACAATACATCTCTATGGCCTACGGTAGCCCCTCAGGGCGGGTGTTGTTAGTCGATGATATGGTTGACACAGGCATGACTTTTGGGCGCGTACGTGACCATTTGCGCCAAAGTTACCCAGCCATTACCGAGCTTAGAACGGGGGTCATTTGGTGGAAAGCGCACTCAGTGGTTGAGCCTGATTATCATGCCCAATATTTAGAAAATAACCCCTGGATCCATCAACCGTTTGAAATTTACGACGATATGGGTCCTGAGGCCTTACCTTTAGACCCTTCTGCTCTTTAAATTTGCAAAAACCCATAAGTATTTATGCTAAGATAGTGGGCTAACTCATACACTTACAGCAATATATAAGCGATCTCTATGCCAAATGTACGCCTAAAAGAAAACGAACCTTTTGAATCAGCATTGCGCCGTTTCAAACGCACCATTGAAAAGACAGGTTTACTCACCGAGTTGCGTGCTCGTGAGTTTTATGAAAAGCCTACTGCTGAACGCAAGCGTAAAGCAGCAGCAGCTGTTAAACGCCACTATAAGCGTATTCGCAGTCAGCAATTACCTCCTCGCTTGTTTTAATCGCGGGTCTAAGCGGGCGCGTATGTCGCTTATGCCTTGATCCCCGATTCTTTCGTACAAGAACTGCTTGCTAGAGTCGATGTTGTTGACGTCGTTGGCCAGTACGTTCAACTAAAAAAAGGTGGCGTAAACCTGTTAGGTTTATGCCCTTTTCATTCTGAAAAATCACCTTCATTTACTGTAAGCCCATCAAAACAGTTTTATCATTGTTTCGGGTGTGGTGTACACGGTAGTGCCATTGGCTTCATTATGGCGCACACAGGGGCATCGTTTCCTGATGCAGTGCAATCGTTAGCGTCAAAAGTGGGTATGTCAGTACCCCAGTCTATTCAATCGCCCGTCGCTCGACAGCAGGCGCAAGAACGCAAAATCATTCAGTCTTCACACGAACGTGTGCTTCAAACTGCTCAGGCCTACTATGTTAAACAGCTTAAATCAAACCCCGAAGCCATAAGTTATTTAAAAGAGCGGGGCTTAACAGGTGAAATTGCTGCACGTTTCGGTATCGGTTGGGCACCAGTTGACCGTCAAGGCTTGTCGGCAGTATTTCAACGCTATGAAGACGATGTCTTGGTAGAGGCTGGTTTGGTTATTCAGTCTGAAGACGGTCGACGTTACGATCGGTTTCGAGAACGGGTGATGTTTCCTATTCGAAATGTTAAGGGTCAAATTATTGGTTTTGGTGGTCGCATTATTGGTAAGGGGGAACCTAAATATTTAAATTCCCCTGAAACACCTTTATTTGCAAAAGGTAATGAGTTGTATGGTTTGTGGGAAGGTAGACAGGCCATTCGCTCTGAAGGACAGGTCGTTGTGGTTGAAGGCTATATGGATGTTGTTGGCCTTGCTCAATTAAATATTGCCCATGCTGTAGCGACGCTGGGCACAGCTACTACCCCTATGCATATTCAAAAACTCATGCGGGCAGCTGATCGTATCGTGTTTAGCTTTGATGGCGATAAAGCAGGGCGCAAAGCGGCTTGGCGAGCTTTACAAATTTGTTTGCCATTGTTGCGTGACGATATTTCAATTCGCTTCTTATTTTTACCAGCGGAACACGACCCAGATAGTTATGTAAGGGCTTTTGGTGAGGCTGCTTTTAGGGCTTGCCTCAACGATTCCGAGCCTTTGTCTGGGTTCTTATTAAATGAGTTGTCGTCACGACACAATTTAACTGAAGCTGAGGGCCGTTCGGCTTGTGTGCACGAGGCCAAACCACTACTGGCCCTTGTGCCAGAAAACACCCTAAAGGTGCAGCTGCTCAATGAGTTTGCGAAACAGGTTCGCCTTACCCCTGAAGAGTTAAGTAAGCTTTTTGCACAAACGGGGCAAAATTTTGGGGCAGCATTGAAGTCTTCACCACACAGTAATGCCGTGTCAGGTCATTCTAACGTGCAAAGTTCACAAAGCCCACAAAGCTCCGAATACGATGGCTACCCTGATTCAAATGAGGGAATCGATGAATCAAATTACCG
>JBDNHM010000392.1:0-18297 GCA_041688825.1 Burkholderiaceae bacterium
CAGTTTCTTGCAAAATTTTTTTATTCCAATTGTTACAGTTATTTTTTTCATCAAACTCAGGTAACATCTAGACAAACTTAATGACCTTACCTCGTAAAATTATCAATGGCTAATGATTTAAAGACAACTTACGCAAATGAATTGCGTCGTTTAAGGCAATACTCACATGAGTTTGCTCATGCTAACCCTGCCATGGCACCTTCACTTGGCGCTGTTTCTACCGACCCTGACGTAGAGCGTCTGCTTGAGGGTGTAGCCTATTTAAACGGGTTAACGTTACAAAAACTAGACGATGAGTTTCCTGAAATAGCTCAAGAATTAGCTGGCATGCTAGAGCCACAAATATTACGACCTGTACCCGCTGCAACCATGGTTGTCTTTGAGCCTAAGGCTTCCTTAAAAGAGCCTGCTCTAATTAAAGCGGGCACCGAATTAGCAGCCAACCCAATTGATGACGTCAGCTGTAAGTTTCGAACTTCAACTGATTTGGTAGTTAATCAGATTTCAATTAACGGGGTTAAATCTGATCAGCTGCCTTCAGGCGATTCAGTTATTCGCTTAGAGTTACAAGCCAGTGCAACATCACGTGGTGTTGATCTACCCGACACAATTAGGTTTTTTGTAGGGGAAATTGCTGACACGGGTTCGATCATCATGATGTTGATGCAAAGCTTTATGAAAAGTATTTTCATAGTTGACGGTCAGGGAAATCGGTTTGATATTTCAAGCTGCCTTCAATTTTCAGGCTTTGATGAACAGTTGCTGCCTTACCCTAAAAATGGTGTTCCCGCCTTTGGTCTGATACGTGAGTTATTGTCATTTCCTGAAAAGTTTATGTTCGTTGAGTTTTCTGGGCTAAATAAAAAAAATATTACTTTAAAGTCTGAAGTTTTTACGATTGAAATCAGACTGTCAAAATCTTCACATGCTATTCCTCAGCTAAACTCAAAAAGTTTTATGTTGCATGTCACGCCAGCATTAAATCTTTTCAATCTATCTTCAGAGCCCATTCATTTAAATCACGAAACCCATGAGTATTTAGTTTTGCCAGATGGCTTGTCTAGAAAGCATCATCAAATATTTTCTTTAGATTCTGTCACGGGTGTGAGACAAGGGCAAGCTCAACAGATAAAGTATCAACCTTTTTCTCTTTTTCAATTTGGTTCAGTTAAAAACGAATCTAGCTATCGTTCGACAGTCAGGCAAGCCAACTCGGGTGACTGGGTCGAAACATTTATTTCTGTCGCATACCCAAAAGATGATGTGCCTGTTGTTGAAACATTATCGATTGAAATGACGTGTACCAATCGCTGGTTACCTGAATCGTTAAAATTGGGCGACGTTTGTCTGCCAACAAACTCCTCACCTGAGCGTTGTTCTTTTCGAAACATCTCGCCTATAAAAGGTGCCGTTGATGTGCTGACAAATGAATCGTTGTTATGGGCTTTTATTGGCCACACCACAATGAATTTTATGTCACTTGGCTCAACCGAAACACTGCGTGCATTATTACGCCTTTACGTTGGGTTTCGTACCAATGATCATACGTCACGGGCAGCAAATGAGCGTCAAATTGATGGCATCATTGCGTTAAATGTTATGTCTGAGACGCGAATTTATCGTGGTTCTGTCGTTCAGGGCCAATCAATTCACATGCACTGTGATCAATCATACTGGTCATCAGTTGGTTCTATGTACCTTTGGGGGTGTGTTTTAGCTCGTTTTTTTGCTAGCTACGCCACAATTAATGTATACACGCGGTTCGAGTTAACCGATCGCAACACAGGAGTCGAATTTAAATGGCCACCAATGTTGGGCAACAAGCCGTTGATTTAAATGATCGGTTGCTCAACAAGAGTGACCAATACTCGTTTTTTCAAGCCAATAGATTATTACGTTTGCTTTCAAAAGCTCAGGGTATCTCTTCAGCAAACGCTTTACGTATACGCCCGTCACTTAGTTTAGGCTTTCCTAAATCTGACATACAAAGCATTGAAGTGAAAGAGGGTGGTGGCTACCGCATGTCAGCCAACTTTCTCGGCTTATACGGCGTAGATTCTCCATTACCTACTTTTTATACTGAAGACCTGTTACACGAAGAATCTGACGGTTTAAGTGTAAACCGAGAATTCTTAGATATTGTTGCGCAGTCTTTGTACCCCCTTTTTTTTCGTGCATGGTTAAAGCCTCGTGTCAGTCTTCGAGTGGTCGAGTATGAAGATGCGCGCATGCTTGATATTTTGTATGCCTTTGTTGGCATACCTGAGCCTAAGCAATATTTAAACCAGCCTGGTATTGCATCTCTTTTAAATTGTGCGGCTCTGTATAGTCAACAAATTCGGTCAGCTGCTGGGTTGCAGGCAATTATTGAGGCAAGCTTTGTAGGTGTGGTTGTTCTCATTAAACAACTGCAACGCGTAATGGTTCAAATTCCACAAGATCAAACATTGTTACTTGGTATTCAGGCCAGCACTTTAGGGCAAACAAGTCACCTAGGTTCAGAGTGTCAGTCCATGGGGGGGGTAACCATTTGTTTAGATGAGGTTAATACTGATTTATTTCGAGCTTTATTGCCAGGCGGTATACAGTTTGAGCGCCTTCGATTCTTAGTTGATTACTACCTGATTGAACCCATTCCTGTTCGAGTTGAATTAACACTTAAAAATAAACACATTCAATCAAGTCAGTTATCGGGTAAAGACTGGGGTCAATTGGGCCATGACACTTGGTTATTGCCAAAGTCTTACCAAAAATCTGTAAAAACGTTTTTTTCGTTACCTATTCGAAAACACAAAGCCTTTAATTAAAGTTTTTTTATATTCATTGCTATTTCTTGTAAATGATGAATAGATTGTGTTCTCAATATGACTAAGTTTTAGACCTATTTCGGAGGGTAAGTTGGCCAATATATTTGACGGTTTAAATGAAGAAGTACGTTTTGCTTTTAAATCAAATGCTTCGAATGCACCTAGTTTTAATGTTATTTCTTTTGAGGGTGAAGAGGGGTTGTCAAAGCTATTTTATTTTGACATTACCTTGGTGACGACTTCACAAGATGTTGATTTGAAAAATTTATTAAGTGCTTCAGCAACCTTTGCAACACGTACTACTACAAGTACAGTTTATACACCTTATCAAGGTATCTTGCGTGAAGTTGAACAGGTGGGTCAAGTTGATCAATATATGTTTTGTCGTGTAGTTTTTGTACCTGAAATTTGGAAATTGTCACTTACTAAAATTAACGAAGTTTATTTAGACGAACTATCTATTCCAGATTTAATTTCAAAAATTTTACGTGACAATGGTTTTTCAAACTCTGATTTTAAAGTGATGCTGAAAAACGCTTCGGCTTATCGAAAGCGAACTTTTGTTTGTCAATATCAGGAAAGCTTACTCAATTTTATATGTCGTTGGATGGAAAAAGAAGGGCTCTATTTTTACTTTGAGCAGACTTCAGATGGTGCTCAACTAGCCATTATTGATTACAAAGAAGCCCATGTTGATGAGTCATTGGCTATTTCTTATACCCCCCGTGAAAACATTCAAACTGCGCAACTTGATCAAGCTGTTTCAGCCTTTTCGCAACAGCTTAGACAAGTTTCTGCAACGATTGTTGTTCAAGACTTTGACTACAGGCAAGCATCGCTTGCTGATGGTCTTAAAGCTCAAACTAGTGTTACCAACGGTCAAGTTGGGCAAGTCATGTTTTATGGCGATAATATACGTACCCAATCTGAAGCAACACGTTTAGCAAGTGTTCGGGCGCAACAACAAGAGTGTCAATACGAAGTTTTTAACGGTGAATCTCCTGCTGTGGGTATTCGTTCTGGCTATTTTATTGACCTATCTCATCACTATCAAAGTGCGTGTAACGATAAATTTTTAATTACAGCTATTCATCATCGTGGCTCTCAAGTAGGTGTTGTTTTGTCTGGTCAAACAACCTCCTTCAATCATGGTGAAACGGCAACAGTGTATTTTGCAAAGTTTAAAGCCATTCGTGCATCCCAGCAATTTCGAGCGAATCAAACAACACCTATACCCACTATTCCAGGCGTTTTAAGCGGAGTAATTGACAGCGAGGGGTCGGGTAAAACGGCTGAGTTAAATGATTACGGTCAATACAAGGTTCAATTTCTTTTCGATTTGTCTGAGAAATCAGTTAACAAAGGTTCGGCATGGGTCCGTTTAGCAGCACCTTATTCTGGAAGTGGGCATGGTATGCACTTTCCCTTACTTAAGGGTACCGAAGTTCTTGTGGCATTTTCGGGTGGTGATCCAGACCAACCCGTCATTGTTGGAAGCGCGGCTAATTCTGAAAACCCTAACGTGGTGATTGATAAAAACGCACAAACCAATGGTTTCAAAACGGTTTCAGGTAATTTAATTACGCTGGAAGATGATGATGCAACACAAGGTATCACCATTCATTCTCCCTCTGGTGGCAATTACTTATATATGGGACAGTTTCCCAAACCAAAGAAAGACAGTTAAGCAAATCTATAACTTATCATTTTACCGACTACCGACTACCGACTACTTATTAATTACTTGTTTTAGTTTGAAGCGTTGTTTTGATCAACAGAGCTGATAAATGACATTGTACAAATCTCCACCCTTATTAGAAGAGTGATATGCCAACAGATTACGGTTTAGCAAAAATATCAAATGGTACGCATTATGAAGAGCACGTAGGCGAAATGGTTAGCCTTGTGTTTGGTGAGCGACTAAGTTATGTTGGTAGTAATCAAAACGATGTTGTGGCAGCTATAGACTCTGTTTTTCAATTGGCCAAAACAAACCAAACTGGCATCGACACTCAAACCACACTTCAACAAGTTGATGCAATACGATATGTTAAGGGTATGGCCATCGACGTCGCACAAATAGCAGGTGGTTCTTATGAACAATCTTTTGCTGTTACTGCAGGTTCAACTGACTCAAGTGTATTTAGTGATTTATATACAAACATTAACGATAATGTTTTCGCAAAAGCTGCAAAAATTGCCACAAGTCTTGCCGATGTTCGGTCTGTTATTCCTAATTCGGTAGGTGATCTACACCTTGAAAAAGAAGGTGAGCTCGGTGCTGATAAAGCAATCGGCTATGGCACAGATTTAGCTTCTATTGTTGACCAAATTACTAAAACCATCTTACCAAAAATAATTTCAACATATCAGCAAATGAACCCTTACTCTGCGTTGACGATCAATGACCAGTCAACAGCTTTTATGGGCACACAGGGCGGAAATGGTAAAAATGGTTCTGTTGGTCTGCTGCTGTCACCGTCGGGTTTCACATTGTCAGCTGACGCATCGAATCGGGCATTTACTAAAACTGAAAGTTTAGTAACGGGCTTTAATGGCGATGCAGCGGTGTCAATGCAGGCAACAACCAGCGACGCCACACTTGCTATTATCGCTTCGGTTATCAACATGACCACAGCCAAATCTAGTAGCGAAAAGTCAACGTCGTCTCATACTGCAAGTCAATATTCAGTTGAAACTATAAACGGCCAGTCCAAGACATCAGTCAATATGAGTTCATCAAATATGACACTTGAGGCTGCTCAAAGTAGTGGGTCGGGTTCAATTACGTTACAAAGCAGTCAAGTTAAAGGGGCTGTTGGGTCTAATACCAGTTTAATATTGTCAGATTCATCTGGCACATTAGAGTATAAAAGTACCAGTTCAAAGGTTGTCATTTCTTCATCCAGTGCCAAGCTTTCTTTTGGTTCATGTAATGTCACGGTTGATGCTGGGGGTGTTGCCATAAATGGCAGCAATCTTAAGGTGCTTATGTGAAAATATTTAATCCCGCGCAAAGTGAAATCACTTTTCGTGTTTTTTCATTAGCACCTAAGAAATATTCAATGTCAGTTGCATTGCTAGTTAGATTCAACTTGCATCCAGACGGTGAGCCATCTCCAGATTCCAAATCACCCGTTTGGGATGTCTTGAAGCCCGCAATGAAGGGTTATTCAACTTATGATGAGGGTTGGCCGAAATTGTTAGGGGAATATATTGTATTTGGTGCAGCTTATTTACCCTCAATGCAAACCCTCCAACCCATTTCAGCAGTAGTTTCGATTGGTGATCTAAGCAAACGACTGGCGGTGTTTGGCGATCGGCATTTTAATGTCGCGGGGTTACCAACAAACCCTATAACTTTTGAACGTATGCCCATCTCACCACAAACTGCTTTTGGTGGCGAAAGTGATCAGACTAACCCTTATGGCAAGGGTGCCGATGTTAAGAAAGAAGCATCTGGCGAGTTACTTCGTTTATTGCCCAATGTTGAATTACCCAATGCGCCCATGACTTCGCCATTCACTAAAACTGCCGTTGCAGGGTTCTGGCCTTTTTACGCCGATATGCCTCAACGTACTCAGTACTTGGGTAAGTTCGATGAAAATTGGGTTAAGACGCGTTGGCCACATTTGCCTGTCAATACAGATTTTAGTTTTTTTCAAGTTGCACCAGAAGATCAATGTCTTAAAGAAGGCTTTTGGAAGGGAGGCGAGGCGATAACTGTTCAAAATATGCACGATAAACACGCTGTACTAAACGCCAACGTACCCCATTTAAGAGTTCGAATATTTGGTGCCAGTCAGAATGTTAAGGGCGAGTTTGTTGCAGGTGAAGCTAAAACCCGTCTTGAAACTGTCTTTTTAGTACCTGACTTTTTAACGGGCATTGCTCTATTTAGAGCCGTTATTGAGGTGGATGACCCTGAAGGTAGTGACATAGTCGGTTTATGTGCCGAAATTGAACAGATAGATCAGCCAGCAAAGCCAACTGATTATTATATTGATTCGTTTATAAATAAATTGAAAAATGAGCTGGGCGATGTCGTACCCAAGTTGATGCCAAATTTAGTCTCTAAACAAGAAGAAGAAAAAGAGCTCGATAAAATGTTAGCTGAGCTTGAGCACCAGCGTCAAAACTTTGTGGCGCAGATGTCTGAGTTAGGTATGCCTGAGTCTCAAATTATATCCAAGCTTAAAGGTAACCCACAAACCAGAGCGCTTGCGTTGGCGATAGAGCATACGACGGGTGGTATTGGAGGTTTCTTTAATGAAATGAAAGATTTTGCCCAGTCAGTCCAAAACGTCGAAAAAGTTTCAAAAAAAGGTGGCCCACCTAAAGTTGATTTTGTCGCCTCAAGGTTGGCTCGAAAAGAAGTGTTAGCTCGACAGGCTGCAAGTGAGAGTTGCCGTGAATTAAATTTACCTAATGCCGATTTATCTGGGTTAGACCTATCTGGTTTAGATTTTTCTGGCTCGGTTTTAATGGGGGCTAGTTTTATAGGTAGTGTGGCGGTGGGTACAAAATTTGATCGAGCAACGCTTACAGAAGCTAACTTTGTAGGGGCTGATTTATCAAAAGCAAGTTTTGTATTGAGCGGGTTGAGTCAGGCAAAGTTTCAGGGCGTTAATCTTTTAGGCGCAAACTTAGCAGGCTCAGATTGTTCACAGGCAAACTTTACCGATGCAATGCTTGAAAATGTTGACTTATCTGCTACAAGTTTTTTAGGGGCTCAGTTACGAAATGCCAACCTTGTCAATGCGTCAGCTCATAAAGCAGATTTTACGGGTTCGATATTGGTGCAATCAAATTTGATGGGCGCAAACCTGATTCAAGCTAACTTTTCGGCTACCGATTTGTCAGAAGCAAATTTGTCAAAAACACGTTGTATAAATGCGAGTTTTTCATGTTCCAAAATGCATAAAGCAAAGTTCGCAGGTGCAGACTTATCTGATAGCAGTGCCGATAAAGGAACCCAAGCTACAGCCGTTGATTTTCGCGATGCCCATCTTGATAAGGTAAGTTGGGTAGGTGCCAATTTATGCGGTTCAAATTTTGATCGTATTACGGGAAACAGTGCAGATTTTTCAGCAGCTGTTATGACCGAGGTGACGATGCGGCGTGCTGAGGCTAAAGGTATTATTTTCGATAAGGCATCTATAGAAAAATCTGATTTTTCAATGAGTAATTTTATGGAAAGTTCTTTCGCGAGAACCAAGCTTTCTAATGTTGACCTTCTATCATGCAACCTCTACGGCGCAAATTTTCTTGAAACTGATTTTGTAAATGTTCGTATTGACGGCTCATATATTGCCAGAACAGTCTTAGCTGAAAAAATTGGCAAAATTGAGGTGTAACTTTGAGTATTGAAAAAGATAAGTCAGCGCTTCTAGATTGCTTATCGAACGGCAGCATAGAAAATGTTGACTTCAGTGACTATTCTTTTGTAGGGCAATCACTGGCTGGGTTACGTTTTAATAACGTTGTTTTTCGTGGTGCCAATTTGAGCGGTTGTGAATTTAACAATACCGAAATTCAGAATTGTGACTTTTCAGGTGCAAATTTGTCGCAAGCAACGTTTAAAGCCGCCAATATGTTTAAAGTTAAGTTTTTAAATGCCAAACTTGATGGTGCCCAATTTGATGATTCACAGGCAAAAGACACTGATTTTTCCGGTGCTTCCGCTTTAAATACTAACTGGCATTCAGCATTGCTTGATTCAAACTTATTTGATCAATCTATTTTGGTTGGGGCAACACTTGAACGGGTGAGTGCAATAAACTGTAGTTTTAAAAAAGTAGATTTTACTGAAGCAATATTAAGACGAGCCACATTACAGAAAATTGATTTAAGTGAGGCAATTTTTAAATCAACTCAAATGCAACAATGTTATTTAGTAGAAGCTAAGCTAGCTAAGCAAAAATTTATTGATTGCGACTTAACTTTGGCGATATTTTCACATGCTGATTTGAGTGGTGCTAATTTTTCTGGTATGTCACTTAGCCAAGTAAGTTTTGATCGAGCTCTGTTATCACAATCTAACTTTTCAGGTGCTAGCCTATCAAATATTATGTTTGCATTAGCTGACTTGTCGGGTTCTAACTTTGATTCTACGCATGTTAATCATGCTCAATTCGATCAGGCTAGTATGAAAGGCCTTCAGGCTAAGGCGGCGATCTGGTCATATTGCGTCTTAACGCAAGCAGATCTTTCTGAAGCTATCTTGCCCAATATAACCTTTGAATATTGCGATTTTTCTAAAGCTAAACTTCAGGGTAGTGATTTATCAAACAGCTCATTTAATGCCTGCATACTTTTTGAAATTATTGACCAAAAAACCCTGTGGAACGGATCATCTTTTAAAGATTGTATTAAAGAAGACAAACTTCGTTTAAAAGCTGATCAATGGCAGATACCAAATTAAACTTTTTGACTGCTTTTAAATACTAAATTTGACTATTGCAAACACTAAAATTCAATAGTAAACATTTTAAGCTTCATATTTCATGCTTTATATTCCAAGCCACACAATTGATTATTCCGTCCAACAGGAAATACCATCATGATTGTACGTTCATCGCAAACCAAGGAAACCAACAAAATTTCCTCAACTGCCTTTCGAGTTGCTAAAGTTACTGGGCGCGCTGATGATTGGTTTTTTATTCATGACCTAAATGCAATAAGGTTAAAACGTGCGGCAAGTTGTTTAATTGAACCTCAACTGGGTGACACCGTTCTAATTTTTGATGCAGGGTCTGAAAACGTCAGTTTTATCACGGCAGTGTTGGTCAGTAATCAAGTTGATAAATCAAAAATTTGTCTGCCAGGTGGTGCTACATTAGAAACCATTGATCAGCAGCTAACGGTTAATGCAGCAAGCATTTCAATTAATGGTCAATCGTCTGTTTCACTTAATTCAGCACTTGTCGATGTCAACGCAGTAGTTGCAACCCTTAAGGTCACGCATTGGCAAAGTTGGTCAGAATCTATAGAGTCTCAAGCCGTTCGCGCCACATTTGCTTTTAAATCTTTACAAACTCATATTAATCAATCAATTTCCCGTATTCGCAATAGCTTTCGAAAAGTTGATGAACTTGACGAAACGCAAGCAGGTCGAATGCGCGTATCGGTTGAAGGTCACCACCATCTCAATGCCGAGCATGTGACATCTCAAGCGAGAGGTTTTGTGCGTATTGATGGCAAGAAAATTGATTTAGGTTAAATAAGGGTCATTTTATGTATGCAGCAACTATTCAAGCAGGCGACATCATCTGTTACCTAGATACCTGTAAAACACCTGCACCCCCAGCCCCCCCCATACCCATTCCTTATGTCAACATTGCTATGACAATGATGGCTATGCCCACCGTTACACAAGTACTTGTCTGCGGCTGCCCCACATTGAATTTAGACTCAAAGATATCTATTAGTAGCGGCGATGAGCCCGGTGTAGCAGGTGGCTTGATTTCAGGGTCATTTATTGGCGAATGCCAGTTTACAGCTGGCAGCTCAAAGGTTACGTTAAAGGGTAAACCTGCTGTACGCATGCTCGACCCAACCAAATCGAACAAGGGAAACTGTTTCGGTTCAATGACAACACCTAGCCAAGTTTTGGTTACTTTTGGTTAGTGGGTGTTTCAATTAGTATTTCATCTAGTGGTCTTCCTGCTGACGTTAAAGCAACTTGTCGACCTGGATAATATTTAACGCGTGCTAATTCGGGTTTCCCCTTATATAAATACTTTACAAGGTAAGCAGATTCTGCGTACGTTATTTTAGGTTGAACGGAGCATGTTGTTTCTATGAAGAATTCTTGGTTAGTCATGTACTGACCAGGGGTTACTTTTTCAGGGGTCTTTTTAGGCGGAAAAATCATTTTCCATAAAATGTCGCCCAAAATACCACCCGCTAAACTGAACCCAACCGTAAGGGGCAAAGATGCAGGCCAAATTGCAAAAGCGAGAACACCAAGGCCATAGCCGCCAGCAGTAAACCCTGGGCCTGCGACAGCACCGGCAATTGCCCCACCGGCAACAGTTGGCCAAACCCATTTTTGGCTACTAACCCCATAGTTAGCTGTCAAAGTATACGCAATGGGTGCACCTAATGCAGCGCCAAGCAAAGGTTGCCAGTAACGCGTTAACCATGGCGTATTTTGTTCTTCTCGAGTTGCTTTTTGTTCGGCTGTTAGTATTGTCTGCCAACAAACTTGGGGTTTTGTCTTGTTGGTAAAGGTTTCTTGTGTAACCGTTAGCACCTGACCGTTAGAAGTTTGTGCTTGTGCGTTAAAAGATAAAAAAAACGTAATAAAAAAAACGCTTAAAAGTGAGTTTGGAACCAATAATTTACTTACCATAATTAGCTCATTGCCTATGTTTCGTTGCATAATACAGCCTCAACTATATTAAGACAAACTTTTATGATTCATCGGTTTACTCGATTTGTTTTTTTTGTTTTTTTTGTGACCTTACTCTACGGTTGCTCATCTTTAGTCGGCAAATCAACCGATGAAAAAAAAGATGAGGCAAAAGCAAAGGTAACATGGCCATATGCAAAAGAAGGTATTTTGCTTGAGCTTGCTTCTGATATTAATTTGAACTTTTACTCAAATCAATCTCACACTGTTGCACTAGGTATTTGGCAATTTGACGATGAAAAAGTATTTGTTAAATTACTCACTGATAAAGTTGAATTAATAAAAGCCTTGACAACAGGTAATTTACCTAAGGGTGTGATACAACTTGACCGTTATGTCATTCAACCCGATACAAAAATTTTGTTGAAAATTGACCGAGCGCAAGGTTCTAAATATGTAGGTATTTTGGCTGGGTATTACAATTTCACACCCTCAAACGCAGCACGCTACTTTCGCATACCTTTAAATATGCAATCAAGCGGTTTAATATCAAAAGACTACACCGCTGAACCGGCGGTTCTTGCACTACGATTGCAACTCGGTATTCAATCAATCGTTAATGCTGAAAGTTTGACATACGATGCTGATGCAAAATCTGTCATAGAAAAAGTTCCTCTTACTAATGAAAATCTAGAAATAAAGTTGTCACCTGAAATATTAAAAGAGTCGGCTCAGGAATCAAGCGCAGCAATTAAGTTAGGTCAATAAAGGTATTAAATTTATGAATATTCGACAAAGTATTTTTTGGCATCAAGGCTTATTTTTACAGCCCCAGCATTTTCAGCATTTAGAAATGCATCAGCAATTTTGCCGGCAACCATTAACTCGCATGATTAGCCCATACCCGTGGGGTATTTGCGAGTTGAGCTTGTCTGAGCAAGCATTGGGTGTCAGGTCTTTTGAAATTCGTCAGCTTAAACTTTTGTTTTCAGACCAAACTTATATTGAGTTTCCAGGCAACGCAATCATTTCGCCCCGTTCTTTCGATAAAATTTGGACCGATTCTGAAGAGCGACTTGGTGTCTACGTTGGTATTCGCAGATTTTCACAATCAGTGGCTAACGTAACAGTGGTTGACTCAACCAGTCAGTTTGAAAGTGTACAAACACGTTTTGCATCATTGTCTAACCCACCTGAACAGCGTGATTTATATAGCGATAATTCAAATGCAGTTATGCCAACCATTGTTCATATTGTCAAAATTTTCTATGCAAATGAATTAGATAGCTTAGACGATTACGACTTATTTCCCATTGCACAGTTGGTAAGAGACAGTGATCAGGTTAGGCTTGTACAAAATTGGGTTCCAGCCGTCTGTTTTGTTAGTGCATCTACATTTTTGACAATGACCTTAAAAGACATACGTGACGATTTATTGGGTAGAGCAAGGCAACTCGATGAATATAAAAGCCCCAGTAATTCAGGTGTTGAAAACATAGACGCTAACTTTATTATGATGATGCAAGTCGTTCAAGTTTTAAATCGCCACGTTCCTGCTCTAAGTCATTTAATAGAGTCAAACTTAGTTCACCCTTGGGACGCTTATGGAGCGCTTCGTATGTGTGTGGGTGAGCTAAGTACTTTTTCTCATCGTCTCGACCTATATGGTCGTCAATCAGAACGTGATGATGGGCTTCCACCTTATGATCATCAAAACATATCAGCATGCTTTGACAAAGCCAAAATGCTCATTGCTCAATTACTAGCTGAGATCTCTATCGGGCCAGATTATCGTATTGTTTTGTCTTTTAATGAAGGTTATTACAGCCAATCTATTCCTACTGAATATTTTGGCAGTCGTAATCGTTTCTTTCTTATTTTACAAACAGAGGCTGCACGTGATTTTGACATGTCACAATTTATGACATCGTCACGTATGGCTGCCTCGACTGATTTACCCGATTTAATTGATCACGCATTACCTGGTTTAGATCTGATTGAATTGTCTGGTCCCCCTCCGGGACTGCCCCGTCGCTCAGACGCACGTTATTTTCGTATTGAGCAAGTCAGTGAAGCGTGGGAACGTGTCGAAACAGAAGGGCATATTTCTCTTTATTGGCCCGATGCACCTGCAGATCTTAAGGCAACAATCGCAATTACTAGGGGGTAAGGTTTGTTAGATTCACTTTTTATGCCGGTTATGGCTTATGTTCAAAGCGTTGAACAACAAACCAATGCAGATGCTCAAGTTGTTCATGACCAGTTGCAAGCGTTAATTATTGCTGCTCGAGAGCAAGCTTTAGTTGATGAACTTTCACACGATCGTTTTCGTGAAGCCTTATTTCCAGTTGTTGCTTGGTGTGATGAAAGGCTTGGTAATTTGCCCGCATGGAAACTGAATCGTGACTGGCGACCCTTCATGTTACAAAAAAAAATATTTTCTACTAGCTTGGCAGGTGTGCTTTTTTACGATCGACTTGATGAGCTGTCTCAAGAAGACAATGATCTGAGAAAAGTATTTGTTTTATGCTTATCAATGGGTTTTTTAGGGCGTTACAGTCAACACCCAGGTGACCCTGCACTTGTTCAAATTAGACTTGCTCATTACAAGCTAATACGACCAAATAGAGTTGTTTCTAATAAAGATAGCAATGAGCATTTATTTCCTGAGGCTTACCGTGTTGCGTCTTCAGACAATAGTCAACGTCAACGAAAGCTTAAACAGCGTCGGTTTTTGTTAATAGCAATACTTGGGCCGTTATTTTTGATCTTTGCTCTTGCTTTAACTTTTAACTATGATTTAACAAAAAAAATTAATACTGTTACGCAAATGTTTAAATTATGAAGTCAATCTTCCTATTTTTTTTAGCGTTAATTATTTTAGTCTTGTTAGCCCTTTTTAGTTGGCTATTTGTTCTTTCTATGGAATGGCCAACCTGGGGTATTTTTGCTGTTTTTTTTGGATCTCTGGGGCTCTACTTTGGCACCATCGCACTACGTCGATTTATTATAATTACTAAATCAAAATCAAAACTTTTAGCTTCACAAAGAGCATCTGTCCGAATTAGCAGCGAGCCTGCTAATTTTAAACTAGGCCTAGCTAAAAAATGGAAAATAGTGATCGACATGCTTAAACAGTCGCAACTGCGACGAATAGGCAATCCGCTATATGTGTTGCCTTGGTATATGGTTATTGGCGAATCTGGTTCTGGTAAAACTACCGCCATTACACGCTCTCGCTTAAGTAGTATGTTGCGACAAACAGCTGAAACAAAAAAAATAGTTCAAACAGCTGATTGCGATTGGTGGTTTTTTAACCAAGCTATTATTTTAGATACTGCAGGCCGCTACGTTTCACCAGATGGTGTTGAACAAGATCAAGAAGAATGGCATTACCTTATTGAATTATTTACCAAATATCGTTCGGGTGAGGGCCTTAATGGTTTAGTAATAGTCATTGCTGCAGATGATCTTTTGGCGGGTGATTCAGAACTGCTTGAACGGCGGGGAAGGGCGCTTAGAGAACGTGTCGATCATCTGATGCGTGTATTTGAAAAAAGATTTCCTATCTATGTCATGTTAACCAAATCTGATAAGATTTTTGGTTTTACTCAATGGGCAAAAAATCTTTCAGACGCTGAATCTCAAGAAGCAATGGGTTATTTGTGTGAAGACGCAACAGACCTTCGTGATGAAAAACACTTTGTAAACAGCTCAATCGATACTATCGTTCAACGTTTGCAAACTATGCGACTTGATATGGCTGTTCGCGGTGTAACTATGTCACCTGAAATGCTTATGTTTCCGGGTGAAATATTAAGGTTACGCGAAGGCTTACAAATTTTTATAAACGCTGTTTTTGGCGAAAATCCCTATTTAGAACACCCTTACTTGAGAGGCCTATTTTTGACAAGCGGGCGCCAAGAAGGGTCGTTACCCAGTCGATTAAAATCTATATTACCTTCATCTATTAAGCCAGAAGCAGACTCAATTGAAGGTAAAAAAGGCTTATTCATTCATGATGTATTTGCACGTATCTTACCCAAAGAACGTCATGTTTTCTTGCCAGGCGAAATTGTTGGCCGTTGGCGCAAAGTCACCCATAACATGGCTTTAGCAGCATGGTTGTTAGTGTGTTCAGCCTTCATGATCTTTTTGATTGTTTCTTTTCAAACAACCTCAAACACAATAGATCGTTTTAAAGCCGCTATACCTAAAGATTTTGCGCAGGCTATAAAAATTGATGGTTCAAGCCCAGGTTCCGAAGTGCGTGACTTAGACGTACTGCTAGTGGTAGTTAAGCTTTTGTTAAGTGAAAGCAAGAACTGGCAAACCAGTTGGCTTGCGTTCAGCCCTGAGGTTATTAAATTAGAAAGCACACTTAAACAAGTGTTTGTGCAAAGATTTAGGAATATTCAGGCAAACGTAACGGGTGTCAATAGACGAGATGGCAGTATCATGAACGATGCTGACCCTGTAGTTAGAGCTTATGCTTTTTTAGGTGTCATTCGTTATATCAATATGGTGCAAGCGCGTATTAATGGTGCTAATTTTGAGCAAATTAATGCAATGCCACAAGTACCAAAGGCGCTTTTAAAACAAAATGAATTATTAACAGAAGGGTTACGAGATCAATTTGATGCGCTTGTCAGCTCGGCAATAGCTTGGTCCGATCCGTCAGATCCATACCTCAAAGAAAGTTTAAAAAATACACGTGCTTTGCTTGCTTCACAAGTTTTCAAATCAGCCAATACAGGTTGGCTTATTGATTGGGCCAATAGTCAGCCCAACCTGTATCCAATAACATTAAGAAATTTTTGGAATATAAATTTAATAGATAATAAAAAACTACAAATTGAACCAGCACTGACTGCAGCGGGTGAGAAAGAAATCAATGCCTTTATTTACGAGCTAGAACAAGCCTTACAAAATAGCCCAGAATTTGCGGCCAAAGCAGTTTCTTTTCGTCAGTGGTATTTGACGGCGCGTTTTAATGCTTGGCAGTCATTTGCAAGGGGGTTTACTGGCGATGTTAATTTAGTTGGTATTGAGCCAGTATGGCGAGAGTTGATTCAAACATTAGGCACAAAATCTAGTCCCTTTTACTTATTTTTGAGTCGTTTAAATAAAGAGTTTGCTAACATTGACAAGCAAAACTCACCCTCTTGGTTGAACTTTGCAAGGTATTTCTATGGTTTGCAAAGCCAAGCACAAAGTACTGCCCCATTGAAAAATACCATGAGTGTTGTGACAGCTATTAACAGTGTCGCGGGTGATGCTATTCGCAGATCTATAGGTTCAGGGTCAATTTTATTACCAGAAGCAGTATCAGGTGCAACAAGAGATATTAATCTATTTCAAAATTACCAAGTTCAATTATTAAAAGCAACTGCAACAGCACTTAGCGGCCCAGAGCAAAATTTTCAAACTGCTCGTAACTATTTTTCAGGAGCAAC
The DNA here is from genome assembly GCA_041688825.1 of Burkholderiaceae bacterium. Lineage (GTDB taxonomy): Bacteria > Pseudomonadota > Gammaproteobacteria > Burkholderiales > Burkholderiaceae_B > Algicoccus. Next base: position 16,620 of record JBDNHM010000392.1, read on the forward strand.
AAATGAAGATAAGACCTCTGAATTAAGAGACTTATTACAAGCTTTACTAAGTTTCCGTAAAGATTCTACATACAAAACTGCAGATGACGAAGCAATTTGGCAGGTTATTGATGGTCCGTTTAAAGTTCTTGTAAGTTATGTTTTAGAACAAGCGTCATGCCAAGTGCAACAAGATTGGGAAAGAAACGTTATTTGGAAAAGTCAGTTAGCCATTAACCCCAAAGAAGCCAGTGAACAATTATTTGGAAAAGATGGTTCAGTTTGGGCGCTTGTTGACGGGCCAAACCGTTATTTTATTAATCGCAAAGGTGGTTCGTTTTCAATTGCAGATGTTAACGGCTATAAATTGCCCTTTGCTGCCGACTTTGACAGTTTTTTAAATCAAGCCGTAACAAGTCGAGTGGGCACCTTGGTTCGTGAGCAGCGCGCTAAAGCTGCAACGAGTAAAAGTGCTAAGTTATCGCTTGCTTCTCAACCCTTATCTGTGAACACTAGCGCTAAAGCATTGCCCTATTCAGCAACGTTAACCATTCAGTGTGCCGAAGAAGCGATCGAGTTAAGTAACCTTAATATGAAGTCAAGCAGCAGTTTTGCTTGGTCGCCTGAGCAGTGTGGCCAAACCTCTTTACAGTTAAAAATTGATAACCTGACATTAACTAAACGATACCCCGGTTCAATGGGTTTACCTACAATGCTAGAAGAATTTCAAGATGGTGCTCGTGTTTTCACACCCAACGATTTTCCAGCAGCAGCAGGTCGCCTAGATGAACTGGGCGTTACAGAAATAACAGTTCGGTATGATATGGAGGGTGCAGAAGCAGTCATGCAACTGGCTCAAGATTACGAATATCTTTCTGCGCAAACATCACCTTCTATGCAATCTGCAGTCTCAAGAATGGAAATAGCCGTTCCCGCCCGAGCGGGTCGTTGCTGGACAGGTGTTGCTAAACAAGACGCGTCAATAACTTTACCAAAATACATCACTAATGAGGCTGAGAAAAAAGTTAACCCGGCACCACCGCCTATTGAGCCGCCATTACCTCCGGTAAAGCCGTTAAAACCAGTACCAACAAAAGAAATTATAGTGAAAAAGGGTGACACACTTTTCTCAATAGGCAACCAGTATTCAGTTGACCCAAAGATTTTGCGCGCTTTAAATAACCTCAAAAGCGATAAAATTATCGAAGGAAGTACGATGCTCGTTCCCATTTGGCCTGCGGGTTCTCCATAGCTAAAGACAGTTTAGGCACATCAATGAGGTACTTAAACGGTGTTTTGTTTTGTTTTTTAACTGTTTTGTTTGGTTGTTCGGTGTCACCGCCTCAGCACAATACGTATGCTGAGGTTAACGCCCGAACTGTAGATTTAACCGTTGAGTCAGTTGATGTTTGGGAACGCATACGTAAAGGCTATGCCGTACCTGAATTCAACAGCCCGTTAGTTGATAAATGGACTGCATATTATGTTGCCCGCCCAGAGTACTTTCAGCGTATGGCCGATCGGTCTGGCAAGTATCTTTACTACATTGTTAACGAAGTAAATAGGCGAGATTTGCCAACTGAGTTGGTGTTATTACCCTTTATAGAAAGCGCTTTTAACCCAAACGCACTATCTTCAGCTCAAGCCAGTGGGCTTTGGCAATTTATTCCCAGTACGGGCACTCAATTTAAGCTTGAGC
>JBDNHM010000070.1:0-2041 GCA_041688825.1 Burkholderiaceae bacterium
AAGGCAAGGTCTAGCGCAAACAAAAGATGGAATAAAATCAAGGGTTTAGATAAAGATGCGAAAGCAATGCGAACGCATAGCGAAGGCAATGCTACACATAACACATTACCTAATAACACAATACCTAATATAAAAGATAAAAAAACAGGTGACACATTCCAAAGACCTGAGAACATTAATGATGAATTGTGGTCTGAATTTAATAAGATTTGCAAAGTAAAAAGCAAGCCAATAGGAAACCGAGTATGGAAGAAAATGATTGATGAAGCAAATCTTGCGGGTTGGTCAATTGATCGAGTGCTTGAGTACTGTTGCGAAAAAGGTTATGCAAGGTTTGAAGCAGAATGGCTAAAACAACCAAACAATTCATTTGGAAACAAACAACCGCAATCTGATACCAAGTACTTTGCTGACCTAATGGTGGGCACATGAAAGGGTATCAATCATTGTTGAATGCAAGAATGAAGGGCTACAAACCGCTAGATGTTTGGGTGTTTGTTGATGCTGACCCACACGAAGGTCACTTTATTGACCCTGAGAACAATTTGCATGACGGTTACATGGCAGAAGTTTGGTTGCCTGAAAACAGCGTTATTGGAACGCTAGACTTGCGAGCATTGCATGGCGTCACTACTCACATCATTGGTGACAATAAAAACCGTGTTTTGCAAACTGGCAAGCGTATACAACAATTTAAACCCGCAAAAGTTATTTGCTCAGGTGACTGGGGTATCGACACAATGGAGACAATATGAATAAATTTTTAATACCTGACGACATAGACTTTGCGAACTATATCGTTGAATCTGAAGGCGTATCTAAAATCGTACAAGCTAATGCTTGGCGTGATGAAGTCATAGAGCGATTAAATAGTCCAGAACAGATAACCGGAGCAAAGCTACCTTGGGGTGTTACCCATGACAACCTGCGGTTTAGAACCGGTGAGGTGACACTGTGGCAAGGTATTAATGGTCACGGCAAGTCACAGCTACTAGGCATGGCAGCGCTAGGTTTTATGGCTCAAGGCGAATCGGTTTGCATAGCGTCATTTGAAATGCGGCCATTGTCAACAATTATGCGTATGCTTAGACAATGTGCGATGACTAACAAACCCGCTACGGCTTATGCTGACAAGATATTGGATTGGTTTGGAGGCAAATTTTGGTTATACAACCAACTGGGTACGGTTAGCCCTGCGATGATTTATGGTGTTATTAGGTATTGTTCAAAGGAATTAAAGATTAAGCACATCATTGTAGACAGTCTTATGAAGTGTGTAAAAGGTGAAGATGATTACAACGGGCAAAAAGACTTTATTGCAGAGATAACTACTTTAGCCCGTGAATTTGACGTTCACGTTCACGTTGTCCATCACGTTCGCAAATCGGACACAGAAGAGAAGATACCAGGCAAGTTTGACAGCAAAGGAAGCGGCGCAATTGCTGACCAAGTTGACCAGGTGTTAACAGTTTGGCGTAACAAGAAAAAAGAGCGAATCTTACATGGCGACCCGACCAATGCAGATGCATTAAGTTCACCCGACGCAATGTTATCTTGTGACAAGAACAGGCACGGTGAGTGGGAGGGCAGAGTGCCTCTTTGGTTTAACCCAGAGTCTTTACAATACTCTGCGATGGCAAAGTGCAGGGGCATAGACATGATGACAATGAAGTTTGAATACACACATGGGACATGAGATGAACACAAAACAAGTAGGTGGCAATCATTATTTACTAAACATCGAGCCTTGGGATTACATAATTGCTAACAAAATTGGCTACTTAGAGGGTAACGTGATCAAGTACGTTAGTCGCCACAAAAGCAAGGGTGGCCGTGCGGACATAATGAAGGCAATCCACTACCTTGAGAAAATACTTGAGGTTGAGTATGGGGTGGAGAAATGAAATATCTATCAGTCTGTAGCGGAATAGAAGCAGCGACGGTTGCGTGGCATCAATTGGGGTTTAAACCTGTTGGATTTAGCGAAATAGATAAATTCCCAAGTCAAGTGCTCGCACATCACTACCCAGACGTTACCAAC
>JBDNHM010000393.1:0-1407 GCA_041688825.1 Burkholderiaceae bacterium
GGCCAATCGACAGCGTTACAAATTTCACGAACGCTATGAATGTTTTCGATGTCATTGAGGTTTTTTGGGGGGCTTGTACCTTCTAAATTTTCTATACCTTCAACAGAGGTAGGCTCGTATTTAGCACCATCAGCAATAATAAAGAGTACCTCAGGGCGGTACTGCTTAATGATCGAAAAGGTTTTTAATGTTAGCTCTGGGCGGTTATATACAAAAAAAGCAATTGGCTTTTTTGCTGAATTTAGGGTCTGATTAGTCGTTTTCATAGCGCTACCAATATGCTTTTTGATCAGCCAAAACATGGGCATTACTGGGAATAAGCCCGTCTGGCAGGCGCACCCAACTTTCGTTAATATAGTTTTTGCGCCAGTCTTCGTCTCGTTCCCACCGAGCCCCGAGTATGCCAAACAGGGCTTGCAGATGCCCCCCAGTGAAAGCGCCACTTTGTTTTTATTTTTGATGTGCATGGCTAACGGTATAGCGAGCGAGCCGGCTGCAATCAAAGCTACATCAAATTCAAGTGCATTGATTTGCTGGCAAAGATGTTCATATAAAAAAATACTGTTTTCAAATCGATTGAACGTTTCAGTTTGGCCTAAAAAACCATACGGAATATCGAGCGATTGGACCGAAGAGGGGTTAAACCAATGGGCTGATATTTTTTGCCAGGTTGCCTCAAAATCATTTTGGTTTGCCCGTTTTTGAGCAAAGCTTGCGAATGGCGCAATGATCAGTATCTTTTTATTATGGAAAAGCGGTAGATAGCACTGTGCATCATCGTAAGGTAGAGATCGATCGGGCTCGGTATCGGTAAAGTTAACAAACTGGCTTTTAAATACCAGTTGCCGTGCAAGCTTTTCCTCATTAAGAGAGCCAAATAAGCCTAAAAAATCTGCTTGTATTGCCATGTTGGCGTAAAACGATGCATAATTAGCCAAAAAAATAATATCAGTTGGAAAGATACCTGTTTGTCTTTCTGCATGATATTTAAAAGCCAAATAAATGGGGCGTAAGGACGTATCTTGACTTGGGTTTGGCGATGCTTGGCACGCCAAATAAAAAAGAAGGGTGAGTTGCTCGCTAAACCCTAATTTACCCATTGCAAAGCCTTGATTCTGGCTAAGCGCAGCACTGATCGCATCAAGTAAATCTGATTTTTTGGCTAACTTAATAGGTGCACTCATGTTACGAGCCTAAACGTAAACGACGACGAACCACCGCGAGTAACTCTTTGTTGTAAACAGATGTTTCAGACGTTGTGTAAGACAAATTGTTTGCGTGAATTCGTTTATTAAGCACCTGTACATTCAAGTCTATTGAAGGGGCATGACTTATTTTTAAATCATGAAACCATTGAATATCTGTTGCGACAATCAAGCTTTCATCAAACAAACCCACCTTTGAGAA
>JBDNHM010000394.1:0-1328 GCA_041688825.1 Burkholderiaceae bacterium
CCTAAAAGCACCACACATAATTGGCTTAAAAGCCAATAAATATGCGGGTTTACAACATATTTTTAAGGCTTAGAAAGGTACTCAATGACACCACCCAAACACATCAAACTTGACTGGGCACTTGGGTGCGTTTGGGGGCTCGCCAATCAATACCTTCGAGCAACATTGAGAGCTGCGCAGCACTTAAATGTACCGCGCCACTGTCAGCCTGTGGCCACACAAACCGACCTTCTTCTAGCCGCTTGATTAACAAACACATGCCATCGCCCGCATACCAAAGCACTTTAATACGATCACCACGCCGACCCCGAAATACAAATACGTGACCAGCAAAGGGGCTACGCTCAAGTACATTCTGCACAACAGCGGCCAAGCCATCAAAGCTCTTGCGCATATCTGTCACCCCAGCGGCTAACCACACTTGGGTGCCAGGTGGCATGCCCATCATGAGTTTGACGCTAAAGCATTTGGTGCCAAAGCGTTAGACGCAGTTTGAGTTGTTAAAGTTAAAGCGGTCAAGACTGCACGTAAATTACTCACCTGAACATCGCCGTGAAGACAAACACGGTGGTCACCCACAAAGATCTCAATATGGCTATTGGCTTGCACCGTTGAGTGCGACGGCACATGAACAGAATCAGGCAAAGAAGGGCTAGAAATAACGGGTTTATTGACAATCACCGCCGAACGCGGCTTGGGTGCCAATACAGATGAAGTCAATTTAACGGGTAAAAACCCAGTGACTGAACCCAACTCAAGTCGCTCAGCCCGAGAGCCTAACTGATCGTTCCTATACAACCAGCGCCAACGGTGCAATTGGTTGGCATTGATGCGGTGGGACATTGCCACAGCAGCAATTGATGCGTCAGGCCGCATCGACTCTTGAACGATTCGAATCTTCTGAGCTGCCGTGTAGCTCTGGCGCAATTGAGGTTGAGATGTGGGTGAAAGATTATCCATAACTGATGTCCGCTTAAATAGATGGACACCTATTGTGGATAAATTTACGACAAATAACTAGGCGGTGCAGGTCGGGTGCTTACCATCAACCAAGGCGAGCGGGCTCAACTTATAGAGCAAGCTGAATCTAATCAGCCTAAAGCAGCTCGTAAACCCCGTGCCCCACGCCAACCGTTGCCCAAACACCTGCCACGTGAAGTTCAAGAAATACTGCCCACTGAAACCGATTGCCCAAGTTGCGGTGGTGACTTTGTGCGTTTGGGTGAAGATGTGAGCGAAGTACTTGAACATGTTCCCGCTCACTTTAAAGTCATCAGCATTGTTCGCCCTAAGTTAGCTTGCCGCTGCTGTGACACCATCGTTCAAGC
>JBDNHM010000395.1:0-1932 GCA_041688825.1 Burkholderiaceae bacterium
GTAGTGGGGTGCACGGGGTCGGTTACTAAACTGTCGACCACACCATCTTGTGCCAGCAATGCTCTAACGCTTAACCCGGGTTCGTCTTGACCAATAATGCCTGCCAAAGTGGCCTGTGCACCCAACGCCACAATATTACGGGCCACGTTGGCCGCACCACCCAATCGGTCTTCGCGTCTTGCCACATGAACGACAGGCACGGGTGCTTCAGGTGAAATGCGTTCAACTTCACCGAACCAATATCGGTCGAGCATGACATCGCCCACCACTAAAACGCGAACGCCTTGAACGGCTTTTTTTGGAAAAAGTTTCATTAGATTTCTTCTAGGCGACGGGGACGATAGGTTTCCCACCCATGGCAGCCCGGGCATTGCCAATAATAACGTTTCGCTTGAAAGCCACATACTTGGCAGGTATAGCGATCAAGTCGTTGTGAATGTTGCTTCATAATGCTGCGCAATAAAACCAAATCATCTTTGTTGAGTGCGCGACTATCTAGCGGTGCTTCAGGGTCAGGTTCGACTTGTTCTGTTTGCGCAAGCTCGACTTCTATTAAACTATCAAGCCCCAATAATGAGGGGTGGGCACGCAACGCATCTCGCGCAAAAAGCCATGCAGTTTTGCTGTCTTGTTGTGTACGTAAGGTTTTAAATATGACTTGAAACAAGTCAAGCGAAGGGTAAATTTGATAATGCGATGCTAACGTTTGTGTGGCGTGGCCATTTAAACGCGTATCAACCATAATAAGTTGCTGCGCCATCAAACCCGCGTATTCGGGGGCTTCTTCTAGCACAGCTAGTAAATGATTTCGTTGGGCTTGATCATCCCCCTCAAGCGCAGCCAGCGTGGCACGCAACATCAGTAAGCGTGCTCGTGAGGCAGGGGTTGACGAACTAGGGTCATCACGCACCACCTCGTTGGCACCCTCGATCGCCTGTCGAGCAGCGTGTAAGTCATGGGGCTTTAACTCTAGAGCTTTTTGTGCTATTTCGCAGTAATAATGTACCCGTTGCGGCACAGTCTCATCGACTTGTTTTCCTAGCTGTTTAACCGCTTCAATAGCACGCACCCAGTCTCGTTCTGATTCGTAAATACGAACCAAGGCGCGTTTCGCTTGTACAGAATAGGCAGTTGATTCGAGTTCTAGATAGGCTGTTTCAGCACGATCAAGCATGCCCGCTTTGAGAAAATCTTGCGCCAACTCGTGCAATGCATGCTCACGTTTGATATCTGGCAGATCAGCCCGTAACAATAAGCTTTGATGCACCCGAATCGCACGTTCGGTTTCGCCACGTCTGCGAAATAAGCTACCAAGGGCAAAATGCAAATCAACTGTTTCAGGATCGAGCTTAGCCACCTCCACAAACGCGTCAATCGCGCGGTCAGGTTGCTCATTCAGTAAAAAATTTAAACCCTTAAAATATGAATCAGGAAGATGTCGCGTTTCAGACAGTATGTGCCGAAAATCAAACCGTGCGGCTATCCAACCCAAGGCAAATAACAACGGCATAAAGATTAACCACCAAGATTCGAAATCCATTAATGGGCTCTTATAGTGGTGTTACAACGATGTGGTCGGCTGAGTTGTCGCGACTAAGTGTTGATGTTTGAGGGGCCACAATTGACTGTATGCGGTCAAGCTCGCGGCGTGAGCGATTTAACTCACGGCGACGCCTTAAAACGCTGGGTACAGTTAAAAGCAGACCAAATACAGTGCCCAATACGAACGTGACCAACATCACTACGATGAGTGGCACTTGCCCCATTGAAACCCCATCAAAAAAAGTAACCTCGACGAGATTCATATTTTTGTAGGCAAAAAATAAGACCGCCAAAAATATGATGATGCGTAATGCCCAAACGATATATTTCATAGCCAACGCCCAAAATGCGCTAAAAACATATTGTATAGCCCCTTTTGCCCCTTGATGA
>JBDNHM010000396.1:0-1085 GCA_041688825.1 Burkholderiaceae bacterium
CCGTAATATTGTGGCGTTGGGTGCACAGGCCACTTTGGCAGGCATTATTGGTCAAGACGAACCCGGGTTAAGCGTTAGAGCATTGCTGGCACAAGATGGTGTGGTCGACAGTTTAGTAACCGACCCCGTGCACCCCACTACTTTAAAAATGCGCGTGTTAGGCCGGCAACAACAACTGTTACGGGTTGACTTCGAACAGCCTCCTGCTAAAGCGAGCATCGATGCCATGCATCTGCAGGTTGAAAAACTGCTCAGTCAACATGATGTGTTGGTGCTTTCAGACTACGCAAAAGGTACGTTGGCCCACGTTGAGCATTTAATTGAAAAAGCCAGAGCCCTTAAATTACCTATACTTGTTGACCCAAAAGGCAACGACTATACCCATTATCTTGGCGCAAGTTTGGTCACGCCGAATCGTTTAGAAATGCAACAGGCTGTCGGTATCTGGAAGACTGAAGATGAGCTTACTGCAAGGGCACAGGCCCTTCGTGAAAAGCTCTCACTTGAAGTGTTGCTCGTTACCCGATCAGAGCAGGGCATGACGCTTTTTACCCCAACAGATCGCCATCATGTTGAGGCCATGGCTCACGAAGTGTTTGATGTGTCGGGCGCAGGCGATACCGTTTTGGCTACGCTTGCAGTCATGCGTGGTACCGGCGCAGACTGGGTTGACGCCATGCAGTGGGCGAATCGCGCTGGTGGTATTGTGGTGGGTAAATTGGGTACATCAGTCGTGACAGCAGAGGAACTATTATGATTATCGTTACGGGCGCAGCGGGCTTTATCGGTGCAAACTTACTACAGGGTCTAAATGCGCGCGGTATTGACAATATTTTGGCGGTTGACGATTTGCAGCAGGGTGATAAATACGCTAATTTAGCCCTTGGCAAAATTGCCGACTATCAAGACAAAGACGAGTTTCGCGAACGACTCAAACTCAGCCCTACCCAAAGTGGTTTAGCCAATGTAACTGCGGTGTTTCATCAAGGTGCTTGTTCAGACACAACTGAACGTGATGGTCGTTTCATGATGAACAACAACTACCGTTACACACTCGAGTTGTTTGAGTGGTGCCAAGCTAGGCG
>JBDNHM010000397.1:0-1167 GCA_041688825.1 Burkholderiaceae bacterium
CCGTAATATTGTGGCGTTGGGTGCACAGGCCACTTTGGCAGGCATTATTGGTCAAGACGAACCCGGGTTAAGCGTTAGAGCATTGCTGGCACAAGATGGTGTGGTCGACAGTTTAGTAACCGACCCCGTGCACCCCACTACCTTAAAAATGCGTGTGTTAGGCCGGCAACAACAACTGTTACGGGTCGACTTTGAACAGCCTCCTGCTAAAGCCAGTATTGATGCCATGCATCTGCAGGTTGAAAAACTGCTCAGTCAACATGATGTGTTGGTGCTTTCAGACTATGCAAAAGGCACCTTGGCCCACGTTGAGCATTTGATTGAAAAAGCCAGAGCCCTTAGATTACCTATTCTAGTTGACCCGAAAGGCAACGACTATACCCATTATCTTGGCGCCAGCTTGGTCACGCCGAATCGTTTAGAAATGCAACAGGCTGTCGGTATCTGGAAGACTGAAGATGAGCTTACTGCACGGGCACAGGCCCTTCGTGAAAAGCTCTCACTTGAAGTGTTGCTCGTCACCCGATCAGAGCAGGGCATGACGCTCTTTACCCCAACAGACCGGCATCATGTTGACGCTATGGCTCACGAAGTGTTTGATGTGTCGGGCGCAGGCGATACCGTTTTGGCTACGCTTGCAGTCATGCGTGGTACCGGTGCAGAATGGGTTGACGCCATGCAGTGGGCGAATCGCGCCGGTGGTATTGTGGTGGGTAAATTGGGTACATCAGTCGTGACAGCAGAGGAACTATTATGATTATCGTTACGGGCGCAGCGGGTTTTATCGGTGCAAACTTACTACAGGGTATAAATGCGCGCGGTATTGACAATATTTTGGCGGTTGACGATTTGCAACAGGGTGATAAATACGCTAATTTAGCCCTTGGCAAAATTGCCGACTATCAAGACAAAGACGAGTTTCGTGAACGACTCAAACTCAGCCCTACCCAAAGTGGTTTAGCCAATGTAACAGCGGTGTTTCATCAAGGTGCTTGTTCAGACACAACTGAACGTGATGGTCGTTTTATGATGAACAACAACTACCGTTACACACTCGAGTTGTTTGAGTGGTGCCAAGCTAGGCGTATTCCATTTATTTATGCTTCATCTGCGGCTGTTTATGGTGCGGGGCCGGTCTACACCGAATCGCTTGAAAATGAAGGCCCG
>JBDNHM010000398.1:0-1086 GCA_041688825.1 Burkholderiaceae bacterium
TAAAAGATTACAGCTTAAAAACCTACACCTTTTGTCTTGACGAAAGGATCCACTTTAGCTTTCTGTATAAGGCACACCCAAAATAACGCCAGAGTTTCTGCTGGTTGAGTTGCCATAGTTATAGTAATTGGCCTCAACAAACCCATACAAACTACCCGTGACATACTGCTTATACCCTAAACTCAATGAGTAGCCGCCATAGGTTTGGCTGCCTGAAGCCGACCCTAAGGTTGATTTAATTGAGGCGCCGGTATAACCCACTTTGCCGTACAGCAAACCCGTATCGTTAATGGGCGTTGCGGCCGATAAAAAGAGATTGTATGAATTCTCTTTTTTATAAGTACCTCGAGCCGTGCCAAGGCCGTTAATGCTAATAGTGTAATTAGACGTTTCACTTTCAAACGGTGAAAACTCAGCCCCAAAGCCGAGTAAAAAGCTTTTCGAGACGGGGAACATGTAGCCGGCTGTAATGGTGCCTGCAAAGCTATTGGTGCTTTCAATATTCGTACTAAATGGGTAATAGCCTCCCAGAGCGTTGATACCAGAGTTACCAAAACTAGGGCTAACATTCTCATAACCGATGCCCAACTGCCCATAAAAGCCATCAAACGCTTTAGACGCGTTTTGAGCATGAGCGGCATGCATTCCAACCAAACTTAAAGCAATTGCTGTCGCAACAGATAAACCAAGCTTTTTCATGTGATTTCCATAAAATAAATGAGTAGGAATACCATTATTGAGAGGTTGCTGTATCACCAGACGCGACAGATGATAGCCAAATAGAAATATTTGTGAGGTAGCTGCAGTGGCGAAGACGCTTTTGATGTAACGCAAAATGAAGGGCGTTAACAGTCAACTACCTTGGCACCTGATCAAACAGAAGCGACCCAAAAAGAGTAATTACCTAAAAAATAGACGCCTTGAGATTGAATGAAAACTGGGCATTAAGGACTAGACATTAATCAAATTTAGGAATATTGACACTGAAAAACTTCATAAAAACAACCCCTATCTCACCTGGTGACACACCGAGTTCCATAACATAGAGGTCAGTGTAAGAACGTTGATGCACATATTGAACAGTAA
>JBDNHM010000399.1:0-2340 GCA_041688825.1 Burkholderiaceae bacterium
GCGGGTGTTGGCACTCATCGAACAAATTGATGATGCGTCGTCCGTCGTGCAAAGCGTTTATGCGGTGACGCAGGTAAAGTGTGGCGGCGCCACGCACCGAGTCATCGTCTAGCAGTTCGGTCAGATCAAACCCCAAGATCAGCGCTTTGCTGCTGCTATCGAGCGTCAGGGCATCACTTGGGTTGTCAAACACCCAGCCGTATTCACCGCCTTGGCACCAAGACAGCAAGCGTGCATGCACGCTGCCGGTGCTCTCCTCAGTGTAAGGGTTGGGCAAGAGCGTCGTCAGCATAGAAAGACCGCGGCTTTGCAGTTCTATGCCCGTTGTCATTTGCTCAACGGCACGGGTGACTTCTGCGTGTTGTGCTGTACTCAGGGGGTCGCCTCGCAGTTGGGCTAGGTACACCACCAGACGTCGCATGAAGGCAACGTTACCTTTGGTCGGTTCTATTTGAAACGGGTTCCAACCCGTGCTTTCTCCCAGGCGCAGCTTAAAGTAACGACCCCCCAGCGCCATGATAAGTACTTGCATGCCCTGGTCCTTATCCCACACCACACAGGTGGCATTGAATTTTTGAGCTTGAGTCAGCAGCATGCCTTGTAGAACCGTTTTACCGGTTCCCGTCATGCCAATGAGCATCGTGTTGCCTGGCCGGCGTTTGCCAAACTCGTCCAAGTCATCGGTTGAGGCATGAAAGTTAAAGAAAAACGGACTGCCGGTTCGGGTTTTAAGCATGGTCACGGCCGGCCCCCAGGGGTTGCCCACAGGTTTGCCATTCATTTGGTTATGAAGGCTTGAGAGACACAGCAGGTTGTATGAGGTGATGGGCACCGGGCGCGGACGCCAAGCCCAGTTACCAGGAAGTTGTGCCCAAAACCCAGCCTCTAGCGCGCGCTCCAGCGGTTTGGCCACAACCGCAACCTCTGCTAGGGCACTAATGGTGTTGGCCATGTTCTGGCGCAAGGTATTTGCGTCATTACCAAATATGAGCAAGGTAGCATGGTGGTCCCCCAGGCCCAATCGCCCAGACGTCAGATCGTCCATGGCCAGGTCCAGTTGAGTGAGCTGGCTGTGGGCCGCATCATTGGAGTCAGTGAGCAACTTGCGGTGCTTGCGCACCAATCCCTTTGCCGCTGCACCTGTAAAACTGCCCCACGACTGTGTCAACACAAACTCATAGGGTTGGTCTAGCAGCACGTCTAAATGACCTGGGCGCGTGCGCTCGGGGTAGTCGCGCAGTTCGATCATACCAAATAGCCTTGAGCCGGTCACGCTACGCAGTTCACCTAGCTCGCCGTAGCGGGAAAAAACTGGGCGAGCCATACACAAATTGGTTCCCAAGCGCTCGCGGGTAATGGGTACGGCGTGGTGCGTGCCGTTGCACAAGAGCCCCAGAAACTCGGCGGTCTCGCTAAAGGCGAAGCCGTTTCGATCTGTGATGCCAAGCACTGTTGGATCGTAGCGGCTGAGGGCCGCAGTCATGGCGCGCAACAAATTCTGCAACCGTTCGATAGATTCGGCTTGCCATTGTGCGAGACGCTTGGGGTCGGATTTCTCTAAATTTGCGAAAGTGCCCATGACAGGGTCAGCCACGGGGTGCACGAGCAGGCTAAGGTACAAATCATTGACAATCAAGCCATTGGCATCGAACGTGGCACGGTAGGCGTGATCAAACTGTGCGGCAAACGGTTGAGCGAAATGGCTTTGTGGGTACTCGGTAACGCGGCGACGAATGATGTGGGAATAGAGACCAACGCAGCCAAGTGGCAGACCACGTAGCACGTTGTGCAAGGCCTCAATCCAGTCGTGCTGTTCTTGAGCGCTATGGGCGTCGGGTGATCTTCCAGCCACACGGATAACAGCAACATATTCCATGTTGTCGCAAGCAACAATTTGGTGAGTGACGTGATGCGAGTAGGGTATGTAGGAGGCCGTGAGCCGTTCTGGTCCAAGATGGCGTGCAGGTTTCATTATGCGTTGTCTCCGCGTTGGTCTTCATGTTGGTTTGCATGTTGGTCTGCATGCTGGACTTCATGCTGTTTTGTGTTCATGCGGCTTATCCAGGGGCGTTTGGCCCGATAGGCGCTTGGGGCGTAGCTCGAACCGTTCCAAAAACTCTTGTTGCCATTGCGCGTGCGGGTCTGAAGTTCGAGCCAAAGCACATCGAACGCTTTGTCGTCATGGCGGGTAAGTAAAGCAATGGTGGGAAGCACCACGAGCAGCAGTCCCCACCAAACCAGGCCTGCCAGCATGGCAGTGAAGGCCACAGCCAGAAAGGCGCCAAAGAGCAATGTAGTGGGTACGCCCAGAAAAGTCGGTTTGCGGCCAAGCCCTTTGAA
>JBDNHM010000400.1:0-1381 GCA_041688825.1 Burkholderiaceae bacterium
AAAATCCACCCCAATCACCTCACTACTTTTAGCCCTTACCCAAGCATTAGCCTGAGCGGTCGTCGCACTCTGATACGCCCACTGGGCAACTTTGGTGCTGCAGTCTCGATCTGAAATAAACCCTTGTGAAGCTATAAAGCTTGAGCGTTCATCGTTTGGCAATATTTCAGCAACCCACTTCTGTAAGTGAATCTTTGCGGCGAGCATGTCTGACTTACTTCGGTTGCAAGCTGGGCAACTGAGCACTAAATTTTGTGCAATGTTTCTGGGGTATTTCTTCCACGGAATAAAGTGGTCAACGTCTGATGATTTGACGACTGATTTGCTGCAATAAAAGCATTTGCCGTTTTGTTGATCTATTAGGTAGGGGGTTAGTTTGGTGAGCGCTGCTCGGTTGCTACCAAATAAGAACGACTCTAGATCATCTTTTGGCCCAATGATGGGTTGATTTCTTTTGTTGGCTTTAATGTGCTCAACCCAGCCTTGCTTGGCATACTGAATAATGTATTCGCTAAATTGTCGTAAACAGTAAGCGGCTTCTGCTGTTAGGGTTAGTTGGCTTCTATCTTTTGCGTAGGTGTACAGAAATTGATTTGAATCGTCTTGTAAGTAAAAGACGGGGTTTTCCCAAATGTTTCGGGTGATTGTGTTGATTTTCTTTTGCCAAAGTGAGTGACTGATGACTTTTGAAAAGTCATGTAAACCCAACTTATCTTGTATGCCAAGCAGGGTAGTAATGATTTCAGCCTGACCACCTTTGTTTTGACTGAGCACGCCTGACGTGGTGCCACTTATACCGGTTGAATACTGTTTAATCTGGGGCCAATAGATTTCTGCAAAGCGGGTGGCTATGAGTTCCCCCTTAAGCTCTAAAGGGTTGCCTGAGTCGTCGCCATGTTCAATGGCCAAATCTGCCAAGGTAATGAGTAGGGCGTACTTGTAGGTTGCATTAAACGAGCTGTCGTCAAAGAGCGTCTGAATCTTTTTTAAAAAAACAATCTGACTCTCAGCCGTCGGTACGCCACTCATGTCCAGTACTTCGCTTTGTCAGGAATGATCCAACGTACGCCGCCTCTGGGGTCTGTTAGGTCGCTGTGGTAACGGGGTATCAAGTGCATGTGCAAATGCGGTATGGTTTGACCCGCAGCCGGGCCGTCGTTGATGCCAATATTGAAGCTGTCGGGTTTAAATGCTTGTGCTAGTTGTTCTTTAGCCGTATTAAGCAGGCTGAATAGGGCGAGCTGCTCTGCTTGCGTGGCGTCAAACCAAGAGGCCATGTGTCGTTTAGGTATGACGAGTGTGTGGCCCTGGGTAATAGGGTAGGCATCACGTATGACAACACCATACTCATTCGAGTCAATGATGCGCTCTGGGGGCAGGG
>JBDNHM010000071.1:0-3740 GCA_041688825.1 Burkholderiaceae bacterium
AAGTCGTCGTCAGTAATTAAATACCGTGCAGGGCGTAAACCGTTGCGATCAAGCGTGGCACCGATTTGTTTGCCGTCAGTGAAGGCCACTGCGGCTGGGCCGTCCCACGGTTCCATCATGGCGGCGTGGTATTCGTAAAACGCACGGCGTGAGGAATCCATTTGGGTGTGCTGTTCCCACGCTTCTGGAATCATTAGCATCATGGCATGTGCCAATGAATAGCCAGACATCACCAACAATTCAAGACAATTATCGAAGGTTGCTGTGTCAGATTGACCGGAATAGACGATAGGGTAAAGCTTGGCTAAATCGTCGCCCAATACGGCTGATTTCATCATGCCTTCGCGGGCACGTAACCAATTAAAGTTACCCTTTACCGTATTGATTTCACCATTGTGCGCAATCATGCGGTAAGGGTGAGCCAATGGCCACGCTGGGAAGGTATTGGTTGAAAAACGTTGATGCACCAACGCTAAAGCTGATTCAGTGCGGCTATCAGCTAAGTCAAGGTAATACTGACCGACTTGATTAGCTAAAAGTAAACCTTTGTACACAACGGTGCGCACCGATGCTGAGGGTACAAAATATTCAGTGCCATGCGCCAGTTTCATGGCGTGAATGGCGTGGCTAGCGGTTTTACGAATCACATATAACTTACGCTCAAGCGCATCGGGCACCATTACATCGGCACCGCGCCCGACAAACAATTGGCGAATAACGGGCTCGCAAGCGCGCACAGTATCAGACATGGGCATATCGCGATCAACAGGCACATCGCGCCAGCCCAACACAATTTGACCTTCGGCCTTAACGGAGCGCTCAAGCGTTTGCTCGCACGCTAAACGCGATGCAATTTCTTTGGGTAAAAATACCATACAGACGCCGTACTCGCCGGGGGCGGGTAGCTCAATGCCTTGTTTGGCCATTTCTTCGCGATACAAGGTGTCGGGTATTTGAATCAAAATACCGGCACCATCGCCCATGAGCTTGTCGGCACCCACGGCACCGCGATGGTCTAAGTTTTCAAGAATTTTCAAACCCTGCGACACAATCGTGTGGGCTGCCTTACCTTGAATGTGCGCAACAAACCCGACGCCGCAGCCATCATGTTCGTTAGCACTTGAGTAAAGACCTTGATCTTTTGGTATGCCCGCAGGCTTGCTCACAAAATTTAAGGGGAAGGTGGCCATCTGTAGACTCCGATCGTGCACATTGCAAAAGGAAGATTAGATTAACCCAGTCTGTGCTGGGAATAAAGCTATTTTTTTGGGGGTGCGTCCCCAATAATTAAAAAACAAATATTTATATTTTTTAAATAGGGACGCATCAGTGAATCATTTTTCTTTTGAGCCCCTTATTTGCACAGTTTGCACAAGCGACTAAAGCACCCAGTCATTGTTGTAGCGACGAAAAGCCAAAAGACTCAATTAAGTAGTGCCTATAGGCTGAAGTTAAGAACTGCCCAAAGGCTGAGAGTATATTTTTTAAATAACCTTTTTTGGCCGCCCTCTTAAAGCAGGGCTTGCCCGCCTAGACGCTACAAGATTCATATTTTTTAAAAAAGCCTTACCACCCAGCGCCCACTGGCCGTGCAATGCTGACTCAATGGTGTGTAGGGCCTGATTATTAATGCTCTCTGTCAAAATAGATTTGTAGTGGGCTTGTCGGGCAAACGGCGTGTTACCGCACCCCCAATAGTCGGGGTGGTCAATCAACCAAGGGGTTAAGCGGCCGGCCACCCCAACATGCTGCTGCGCAGACGACCAACGCCAGTCTTGGGCGTGTTGCACCAAATTTAAACGAACGGGCGCTTGCTCAAGCCAAATTAAAGTCGGTAAAACCCAGGCATGGGGCTCAACTAAAGCGGTTTTATAGCGCCCCACATAAATGTTACCCATGTCAACAACAGCGGCTAAATGACGTCCAATAGCCTGTATAACGCTGCTAAGTTGCAAAGCAGAGGGCGGTGTACACAAAATATGTAAGCCTTGTGGGCTCACACACCAACCGTGAATAGGTAGATTCTGCTCGCTCGCGTACATGCCTAACCAGCCAAATACGTCGGCAAAGGGAATAGACGTCACATGTGCTGGGAACCGCACCCCAGCTAAGGTGGGTGTTTTAGGTGCAAAAAGACGGGCGAGACGCATAAAAAATCATTAAAAGAAGGAACTAAACCCTTAAATTGGGCATCTTATTAGCACTCGAGGCGTGAGAGTGCTAACATTTATTAGTAGAGTCATTAAAATTTACAATTAATAAATTATTACAGTGATTATTAACTTACAACTTACAACTTGCAACTAGCAACTAAACAGAGAAATCGATAAAACAGCTTATGACACAAACACAGTCACTTGCAATATCACCTCAAACCCTAGCGGCAGCAATCGCTAACCCGGGTTCTTTAGGTTCTATTCAAGCTTACATCAGCACGGTTAATCGTTTGCCTATGCTCACAGCTGAGCAAGAGACAGACTTAGCCCGTCGTTTGCAGCAAGATGGTGACATTGATGCCGCACGCGAGTTGATATTGTCACATTTACGCTTAGTGGTGTCTGTTGCCCGTCAATATTTAGGTTACGGCCTGCCACACGCTGATCTCATACAAGAAGGCAATGTAGGCCTAATGAAAGCCGTTAAACGCTATGACCCCGATCGGGGTGTTCGTTTGATGACCTTTGCTGTGCACTGGATCAAAGCTGAAATTCATGAGTTTGTCGTGCGAAATTGGCGCATGGTGAAAGTGGCCACCACCAAAGCGCAACGTAAATTATTTTTCAATTTACGCAGTATGCGCGGTGATGGTGAAACGCTTAACACAGAGCGCGTTGAAGATATTGCAAAAAAACTTAACGTACGTGAATCAGACGTTCGCGAAATGGAAGTACGCCTGTCAGGCCGAGAAATGCCCATTGACGCACCCAGCGACGATGCCGAAGCCTTTGCGCCCATCACATTCTTATCTGACGAAGGTTACGATGACCCCGTCGAGGTTATTGCACGCCAAGATCAAGCCACGCTTGAATCAGAAGGCCTGTCACGTGCTATTGCACAACTAGACCCGCGTTCACAACGTATTGTGCAAGCACGTTGGTTGTCTGACGATGAAAACGCAACCTTGGCCGACTTGGCGCAAGAGTTTGGCGTTTCAGCCGAGCGTATTCGTCAAATAGAAGCCTCAGCCCTCAAAAAAATGCGTTCAAATTTAGTGGTTGCATAAACACTTGCATTAAAACCCGCAGCCCTATTCGTTAACGTTCTGATCTCATTCCGCTCATAATTCGTTTAAAGCCGGCTTTGCCATTCAACTCACGTTACGAATTGTGACGTAAAGCCGTCACGTTTACAGCCAATCTTAATAAACAGGCGTTACCATACCGAACATGACAATTGAAATGTTCGTTTTCGGTCTGGCTGGCCTGCTTTTGTTGGTGTGCTTTATGCCACCACTCGCAGGCATGGTGCGCTTGCCTTACACGCTCATATTGGCAATCTGTGGTCTGTTACTAGGTTATTTTTTCAATTACAACGATTGGGCGCCACCCGTTATCAAGCAGCTTCTGATTTCACTTCAAGGAATAGAAATTTCTTCTGAAGTGTTTTTGGTCGTATTCTTGCCAGTTTTATTATTTGAAACCGCACTCAATATGGATGTCAGGCGCATGCTTGACGATATTGCCCCCATTTTATTGATGGCAGTTGTCGCTGTTATTTTCAGCACCGTGCTGGTGGGCGCT
>JBDNHM010000401.1:0-1100 GCA_041688825.1 Burkholderiaceae bacterium
ACCATCGGCACATGCTTGTAAGCGGCCGCATGGTAAATGGTGTTGGGTTTGAATGTTTCTAAAATATTTTGAACGCGCGCGACATCGCAAACGGATGCTAAAAGGGGTACCAGTTTGATTTGAGGGGGTGCATCACTGTGCTTTTCGACAAGGTCAATAGCTGCTACAGAGTCTAGACTAACAGCATTTATCTTAGTTTCAAGCTCATGATGTATGGCATAAAGCGCTAATTCATTTAACTCAATTAATAACAACGTATGCGGCCTATGTTGCACAATTTGCCGACATAACTCACTACCAATTGAGCCCCCAGCGCCGGTCACTAAAACGGTTTTACCGGTGATGTTAAGCGCCAATAATTCAAGATCAGGTGTGACTGCTTCACGGCCTAAAAGGTCATCAATATCAAGTTCACGAATATCGGCTGCAGTCACTTTACCTTGAGCTAATTCAATGACGCTAGGTAAAGTACGTACAGAAATTTTGGCTTGAATCAAATCTTCAATAATTTGGTTACGCCTGCGTCGATTCACTGAAGGCAACGCCAATAAAACTGCCGACACGTTTAAGCGTGAGGCCAGCGCATTGATTTTACTGGGGTTGTAAATGCGTTTACCGTTTAACACCCTACCGTGCAAGGCGGCATCGTCATCTAAAAACCCCATTACTTGCATTTCAGGGCTGTTTAACATGGCGGCAGCCAATTGGCGCCCTGCATCGCCAGCCCCATAAATTAAAACGCCCGACCTTAACGCTAGTTTGCTGCGGCTTGAATACAAACCGCCTAACCAAAAGCGCGCCAACATACGTGAGCCCAAAACCCCAGTTAAGAGCAACAGGGGTTGCATTAAACCAACCGTGCGGGGCACATCTTGAAAGCTTACCACTGTAATAATGGTGGCAAAAATTAAGCCGTACACGGCAACCGCTTTAACAATGGTGATAAATGCGGCCAAACCCACATAACGAAATATGGCGCGGTACAAACCAAACGATACAAAAATAGGTATTGCGATCGCTACCGATGCCAACCCAACCCACAAAGCCCTGCCGCTTAACGGCACAAAATAATCAAGCCGTAAAAAGTAAGCAAACCAAAC
>JBDNHM010000072.1:0-3263 GCA_041688825.1 Burkholderiaceae bacterium
CGTAAATGTGCGCTCTGGGTTCCATTGCTCTAGCTTGCAAGCGAATGGTTGGCTACCGTACTTGAGTTTATTGTTGTGGCCAACTGGCAACCGACAATAACGAATGGCATTGTTTCCTGAAGAGTCAGCATCGACATGGCCTGCTGTTGCCAAAGCTTTAACTAAGCTTGTAGCCGATTCTTTATCAGCAATGGGTTCAGATAGTTTGTAACCCACCTGTCTGCTGCCTGCGCTTGTCTGAAGCGTATATGTTGGCTCAAGGTTGATGTCTGCTGCATCATCGACCACCAACACAAACAAACGACTAAACTCGCTCAGCGTTCGACCTTGTGCCTTTTGATTCAAGCTTGCAAGGGAAAAGTAAGCGTTACCGTGTGGCGTATTAGCGACCGAGTCTGTGTAAGTCTTTATGCCCTTCCAATTGATAGAACCTTGTGAGTCTGAAGGCTCACTAAAAACGCAAGTCCAGCACGCTTCGTCTGAACGTATGTCGCTGAATAATTCAGACATGAATGTTTGGTTGCTAATGTTAACCATGTGACGCCCCCACAATGCGCTTCTGTATTTGCGCTAAAAATGCTTTGGGGTCATCTGCCAATGCTGCGGCATCTGCTAATAGGTTAGGCTGTTGGGTGTCGGTCTTTATTAGGTCATAAGCAATGTCTGCCGACTTTTGCGACTTTATAGTTTGCAAAATCTGTACTAAAATAATGTTAACTCGGTTTGCTTGATCGCTCTCTGAGTCTTGAGTCAATACGGGTTGTTGCCCTGTTGGCTCATTTTTTTGGGTTGTCATTATTGAACCTCGCGCGACTCAGTCACACGCTCAGAAATCCAGCCCTGAACCTCGGCTTCAAGCCACCTGTTTGATTTGCCAATTTGCAAAGGCTTTGGAAAGTTTCGCTCACGCATCAAAGAGTAAACGGTTGTCGTTGATTTAAAACCAATTGAGCGTTTTACGGCCTGAATATCCAATAAAACGCTTTGTGTGTCGTTGTGCATGATTCCACCTGTTTGTTGAGTTCAGGTTTCATTATCAAATCACTCCCATGACCGGGTCAAACTTTTACTTGTCTGTCGCGTTTTCTACTTTTCGTGCTTCTATGATGCTTTTTATTCTTTTTAACTCGTGGTTGTAGTCACGATAAATAGTGTGTGCAGACAATTTTAAATCGTTGCCGACCTGTATAAAAGCGTTAAGTGTGCCACCCTTTTTTTCGCACGTTGCGTCTTTCGGGTTGTTCAGGTTAAAATTCTGCCTTGCATATTGTTCAACAAGTAACGCTCTTTTTATTGTTCTACTTATTTTATTAGCGTCTCGTTTTTGCTTAGTAGTCCATGGCGTTATTATCAGTTCTGCTAGGTCTTTAACCTTGTCGTTTTTGTAATAATCTTGAATTGCTTTTTCATAAGCTCGCCTGAGCATAGTAGGAATTGGTGCGCCAATTGCCATACATTTTGAAAGGGCATCGTCAAGCGTACATTCACCTTTTAAAAATTTATCTTCTGCTAATAAACTTGCATCTATAACGGCATCATCAATAATCATGCTTTAGCCCGCCTGAGCATAATTAGATTCTCGGCTGCCAATATCTGTTCGATTCGTTCACCCCATCTAACCCATGCTTCCTGTACCTCAGGCTCATACTGGTACTGCATATAATGGAGTCGCACGCTAGAACCCATCAAGACGTGGTTCAAGCATCTGTCTATCGTGTCAAGTTTTACGCCCAAGGCCTGCATCATGGTTGCGCCGGTTCGCCTTAGGTCGTGCGGTGTCCATTCGCCGGCCTTGCCATCACCTAAGACAAGACTGTTGTCATTCGTGCGGTTAGGTAACGCTGAGCGGTTCTTAAATTGAAATTGCCTGTCCCCGATCTGCTTTGATACCGTCTTTAGGTCAATGTGGTTTTGTGGGTCATTGCGTGAAGGGAAAACCCATTTCTCACTTTTCGCGTTGGCTTTCAGTTCGCTAAATTGCTTTAGTGCAAAGTCACTTAAAAATATAACGTGGTCGTTCTTATCTTTTTTGCGTGAACCTTTTGTGTTCTCTGCTGGAATACTCCATTCACGCTTAATGAAATCTATGTGTTTCCATTCGGTCAGCAGTAACTCGCCGATTCGACACATGGTGCTTAAACAAAGCCATATTGCGTTTTGCGTGTGTGTTGCAACTGGTCTATTGACCGAGTACTTATTTTTAGCCTGTTCTTGGTTTGTCTGTGTTGCGTTAAATATATTGCTTAACTCTCTTATTTCATCAACCGATAAAACGCGCTTCCTAATGTTGCTGTGGCCTTTGTTTACCAATTCATCGAATTTTATTAAGTCAGCAGGGTTGCCCTCTGTCAGTAAACCTCGCCACGGTTGCCGCCTCTCACCCCATTGAAACATCTGCTTTACAGTTTTGGCTAAGTCAATAACCGTCTGTTGTACACCACGCGCTGTCACGCTTTTGTATAAAGCCCGTAAGTGTTGTTCGGTCAGGTTTCTAATGGGTCTGTTGCCGATAACGGGTAAGACATCTTTGTTGAACGTTCTAATAATGTGAGCGTTACCGTCTTTTCGCGCCACGCCATAACCTAGCCAAGCTGTGTAAAGGTCGTTAACTGTTAGGTTCTTTTTGACCTCGGCTGCTTGGTGTGCTTTTTTTGCTTCTTTTATTTCAGCCTTTTGAACCTGTATGTCGATACCATCGCGTGCTAAGGCTTGAACCCTTGCGTTCTCTGCCAAGGCTTGTGCAAGGCTCATAAAGCCATCGCCGTTGCCATAATGTGCGGGTAGTGACAACTGTCGCTGCTTGCCTTCAATAACGTATCTAACTTGCCAACTCTTTGTGCCTGTCGTTGAAACGTTCAAATAAAGGCCACGATCAACCGTTAATTTATACGCTTTTTTTTCAGGTTTTGCCGACTCGATTTGTCGGACAGTTTTCATAGCCATTTTGCAATAATCCTAATCTAGTCCTAGATTTGTCCTAAATATCTGTGGCTCGCATTGATACGCTTTGATTGGAATTGTACAGTAATTATTGTTTAAGTCATTGATTATTATATTGTTTACATCTTCAAATCATTTCAAACTCGGCCAAAGTAAACCACCAAAAACCCCTATTTAAAGCCCTACGAACCAAGGGGTCGTGGGTTCAATTCCTGCCGGGCGCACCATATATTCAAAGGGTTACAGTTCAAAAGACTGTAGCCCTTTGTTCATTTGTGGCATCAAGGCTTGTTTATCGTTTGAACATAAAAATTGCATTTTTA
>JBDNHM010000003.1:0-5557 GCA_041688825.1 Burkholderiaceae bacterium
AAATTTGTTAGTCATAGTTATTGAGTGATCTGCGTAAATGTTTACTTCCCTGCTCGATCATTTGCCTGTTCATTTACCCGCTCATTTACCTGTTCATTCGCTTAACTATTTAGTTTTTTAGCAACTTTATTATTTAATAATTAACAAATATTTTATCGAATAATTAGCATTAGTTAGTAATAGTTGCTAAATTGAAATCAAGTATTTATCATTATTTATTCGCTTATCTATTGCCAATTAAATATTTATAACCAAAAATAATTTATTCCAATAGACTCACCGCAATCAAAAAAATAGCTATGAGAATGGCATTCAATAAATTATTAATCTTCAAAAACGAAACAAATTTGACACTATATTTGACACTATTTAAATTTTTGATAAATAAAATTATCTTGACAATAGATTTATTAAGAGTACCGTGTCGCAGTGGTGAGTTCTCTTAACATTGTTTAATAGAATCATTCACTTAATTAGGGCTCTGTTGCAATCATCTTT
The DNA here is from genome assembly GCA_041688825.1 of Burkholderiaceae bacterium. Lineage (GTDB taxonomy): Bacteria > Pseudomonadota > Gammaproteobacteria > Burkholderiales > Burkholderiaceae_B > Algicoccus. The sequence continues at coordinate 499 of JBDNHM010000003.1, forward strand.
CTTTAGTAAGCAAATACAATTCACTACAAGCAGCGGTTTAGGCATCAAAAAGTACGGCCTTTGCTTAGCAAAAACCCTGATTAAGATCATGACTGTTTTTACAGTTTCAATGACGGCGTTCGCCCAGCAGTTGCCTAATACAGGCAGTCAATTGAATCAAATTACCAATATTCCACTACTTAAAAAAACAGAACCTAAGTTTGAATTCCTAAATAAAGAATTAAACGTAGTCACCAAACCAGGTGGTCAAAAAATTCATGTTTTGAATTTAAACATCATTGGTAATGAAAGCGTGACGTCAGTCGATCTCATTATTGCATCTGGTTTTATTCCCGACAGCATGCTTAGTTATGGCGATCTTAAAAACTTAACACTCAACATACAAGCTTATTTAAACGAAAAACAATATTTTGTTGCACAAGTTTTTTTGCCTCCTCAAGAAATTGAAAATGGCATAGTTACTATTAAAGTAATGGAAGGAAAATATAGTCGGGTTGAGTTAGAAACCAATGATGTGATTCCCTTGTCTCTGGCGAACACCTTAATGGGCGACACAAAGCCTGGTGAACCTATAAAGGCTGACTCGCTCGCGCAAGCCCTGCTGTTGATTTCAGATTTGCCGGGCGTTGCAGTGGCTTCTAATTTAGAGCCTGGGTCTGCAGTAGGTACGTCAGACTTAAAGGTCGACATTACTGAAGGGCTACTCTTAACCGGTGGTGTTGATTACGATAACTTTGGCAATACCTACACCGGGTCAAATCGTGTGGGCGCCACTTTGAATGTTAATAACCCATCGGGCCATGGCGATTTATTTAGCCTTAGAGCTCAAACCTCTGCCATGGGTATGGACTATGGTCGAATTTCATATCAAACCCAAGTGGGTAAATTCACACCGGGTATTGCATTAACCGCCCTGCAATATCAGTTGGGGCAACAGTATGAAAGCTTGTCTGCTTACGGCACCGCTCAAATCGCAAGCGTGTATTTACGGTACCCCGTGGTTCGATCGCGTGTTTCAAATATGTCAGTGCTATTTAATTTTGATGTTAAAAAACTGCAAGACAACATTGACGCTACAAACACTCAAACACCTAAAAGGGTTCAAGTCGCTTCAGTAAGTACCTCTGGCGATATAAAAGATGATATTTTTGGTGGTGGTTTCAATACCTATTATGTAGGCTGGAGCGTTGGTAATGTGGCTTTGCAAAGCCAGCAGTCGATTACAAACGACGCGAGAACCGCGCAAACAAATGGCTTGTTTAATAAACTTTATTTAAATGCCACACGCTTACAAAAAATTGCAGGCCCTGTTTCTCTGTATGCCTCTTTTAGAGGGCAAATTGCTTCAAAAAACATGGACGGTACTGAAATGATTGGTTTAGGTGGTGCCAATGGCGTACGCGCATACCCAGAAGGCGAAGGCTATGGTGATGAAGGCTACGTCATTAATATTGAGGCGCGCACTGAGGTGCCTAACCCTTTTAGTTTTATGCCGGGGCAATTACAACTAATTGGTTTTTTTGATCACGGCTCAGTTACTTTTAATAAGAACCCGTGGGCACCCGGAATAAACAAACAAACGCTCACAGGCGCGGGAATAGGAGTAAACTGGTTTTTTGAGAACAATTCTGTCTTAAGAATGTACCTAGCTCAGAAAATAGGGGCTGCTGTGCCCACATCAGCCTCTGATCAACCCTTTCGTTTTTGGGTTCAATTCATTCAATATTTGTAACGCTTAAGTCGCTCAAAGCATCAGCGCCATTTCATACAAGTATTAAATGGCCACAACCATACCCGTGGCATAACGACTAAAACTTTGCACGGCTCAATTTTGTGAGCTTAGGGACATTTAATTACACAGCATAATATTTTTCAAAATATTAGTTACCAAATTCAATTTCGCATCAAGCGCGTTAGCAGAAAAAAAAAATTAAAAATTACCACTATATGCACTCTACTTACCTTTAGTTTTCAGGTTTGCGCCCTACCCTTAGGTGGGGCTGTTGTTGAGGGTAGCGCGGCCATCGCCAACACTGCTAATAAAACAGTCGTTAATCAGACCACACAAAATGCTGTCATTAACTGGCAAAGCTTTAATATTGGTACAGGCCAAGCCGTTCAATTTGTGCAGCCTAATGCCGCATCAATCACTTTAAATCGTGTCGTAGGTGGTGGCCCTAGCAATATTTTGGGTAACCTTTCTGCTAATGGTCAAGTGTTTTTAATCAACCCTAACGGTATTTTATTTGGTGTAGGCGCTTCGGTTAATACAGGCGGGTTTGTTGCCTCTACACGCAACATTAGTAACGCTGATTTTTTAAATGGCAACTACACGTTTAGTGGTACATCGAGCGCTGAAATCATTAATCAAGGGTCTATCAATTCAGATGGGTCGTATGTCGCTTTGCTTGGTGCGCAAATCAGTAATACAGGTTTAATTTCCGCAAAAATGGATACAGTGGCATTGGCAGCTGGCAACGCCGTAACCCTTGACTTGGTTGGCGATGGTTTACTTAAAGTCACAGTCAAAGAGGGCGCGGTAAATGCCCTTGTCAAAAATAGCGGCATGATTCGTGCTGACGGTGGCCAGGTGATCATGACTGCCAAATCTGCTGGTGCATTACTCAACACAGCTGTCAACAACACAGGGGTGGTTCAAGCCCAAACGCTAAGTAATGTGAACGGCAAAATTGTATTACTAGGTGATATGGAAACGGGAACAGTTCATGTTTCTGGTACTTTAGACGCCTCGGCCCCAAATGGTGGTAACGGTGGTTTCATCGAAACCAGTGCGGCAAACGTGAAGGTTGCCAATACTGCAAAAGTTAACACTCAAGCAGCTAAAGGGAAACCAGGTCGATGGCTGATTGACCCCAGTGATTTTAATATTGGTGGCACAGCCAGCAATATATCTGGCTCTACCCTTTCGACAAATTTGTCGACTGGAAACGTAGAAATACTATCTAGCGGTGGTTCGGCGGGTGGTGCGGGTAACGTTAATGTGAATGAAGCCGTTACTTGGGCTGCCGTCACCAATCTAACTTTAACAGCGAGTAACAACATTAATGTTAAGGCTAACATTCTAGCTACGGGTACGACAGCTGGCGTTTTTCTAAATGCCAATACAGCTAATGGTAGCGAGACTGCCAGTGGCACTGGGCAATTGAACATTGACAGTGGTATGTCTATTGGGTTGCCTAATGTTTCCCCTACGTCAATCACTGCTTTACAAATTAATGGTGCGTCATACTCAGTCATTAATACACTGGGCTTGCAAGGCAGCTTGACAGGCACTGATCTGCAAGGGCTTTCTGGTGCTGACAAAGCTAAAAACTATGCGCTAGGTAGTTCTATTGATGCCTCGGCTACCGGCTTAGGTGCTTGGTATACCGCAGGCGGGTTTGCGCCTATAACGCCTTTAAGCGGCAATTTTAATGGCCTAGGTCATTCGATTAATGGTCTGTCAATTAACCTCCCTAGTCAGAACTATGTTGGATTATTTGGAAGTGTAAGCTCGGGCGGCACGATTTCAAATACAAATATGGTGGGCGGTTCGATTATTGGAGCAAGCTATGTTGGCAATCTAGCGGGCTGGGTTACTGGAAGCATTTCAAATAGCTCTTCGTCTGCAAACATAACGGGTGCAAGTTATGTCGGTGGCTTAGCGGGTTGGGTAGCTGGTTCGGTTAGTAACGTATCGACAACAGGAAATATAAACGGGGCGAGTTACCTGGGTGGCGTCGCCGGTTGGGTAACTGGTTCGGTTAGTAACGTATCGACAACAGGAAATATAAACGGGGCGAGTTACCTGGGTGGCGTCGCCGGTTGGGTAACCGGCTCGGTTAGCAACGTATCTGCAGCAGGAAATGTAAACGGGGCGAGTTACTTGGGCGGCAGTATTGGGTGGATAACCGGCACGCTTAGCAACAGCCATGCAACAGGTAACGTTACAGCAAGCGGTGACTATAGCGGTGGCCTTGCTGGCTGGGCAACTGGTGACGCAGTAAATCTTGTTAATAACTATGCAACTGGCAACGTTTCCGGTTTAGCGGATGTAGGTGGGTTAGTAGGTGTAAGCACCTTAACAACTGGCGATATCAGCGGTAACTATGCAACAGGTTCGGTTGCTGGTGTAACGAATGTAGGTGGGTTGATGGGCACGAGCACCATCACAACGGGTAGCGTATTTCAAAACTTTGCCACAGGTAATGTGTCTGGCACAACGAATGTAGGCGGCCTGATTGGCACCACCACCATCACAACTGGCGACTTTTATACTAATTATGCAGCAGGAAACATTTCTGGCACAACAAGCCCTGGTGGGCTGCTAGGTGTGAACACCATTACAACTGGCTTTTTAAAAGAAAACTATGCTACCGGCGCGGTAACGGGTACAACAACAGTGGGCGGGTTAGTCGGTGTAAATACAGCTTCAAATAGTGGAAATTTTTGGAATATAACCGCTTCGCCCGCAGCGCTAGGTGTAGGTAAAGCCATGTCGGCGGCTGACATGCAGCAGCAAGTAAATTTTACAAGCGCAACAGCCGCTAATGGTGGGGTAAACCCAGGCTGGAATTTCACTAATACGTGGGTTGTAAGTAACGATGCAACCAACCCCCTACTGCAAGCATATTTGAAACCATTAACCATAACGGCTAATGATGCGATGAAAAACTATGACGGTCTAGCATATAACGGCAGTGCGGGTGTTAGCTATTCGGTGACCCCAGATTTTGCTAAATTAAATCTGACTAATCTTGCCTACACAACGGTTGGTGGAAATATTAACGCTGGCAATTATTCCATTATGGCTTCAGGTGCGGTCAGTCCGTTAAGTCAGTTCAGTTACGCGATCACTTTTGGCGCTGGCGCTTTAACTGTTAATAAAGCCTCAGCCACCGTGACCGCTAACAGCGCGTTGGGCAACTACACCGGCTTGGTTCAATCGGTTTCGGGTTTCAGTGCAACGGGTTTGGTTAATGGTGAAACAGCGGCTTCAGCGTTAACAAATGTCACCGCATCGGGTACAGGTACCAACGCAGGCAGCTACACCACAACC
>JBDNHM010000402.1:0-1855 GCA_041688825.1 Burkholderiaceae bacterium
AATTCCAGTAAACCTAGTTTTTGTGGGGCAACTGATTGTTCGATATCTTCAACCGACTCAGTTATACCCAAACGCCCACTTGCGATATGAACAGATACGAGAATGCCAACATAGAAAGCAATGGCAGGTAAGGTTGCAGCGACCACGATTGTCCAGTAATTGGCTCCAAGTAGCTCAGCCATGACAAATGCAGCAGTACCCATAATAGGAGGCATAAGTTGCCCACCTGTTGATGCAACGGCTTCTACACCACCTGCAAAAGCTGGCGGGTAGCCCAAGCGTTTCATGAGTGGAATGGTGAAATTGCCAGTGGTTGCTACGTTAGCAACCGTTGATCCGCTGATAGTTCCAAAAAAGGCGCTGGCTAAAGTGGCTACTTTAGCGGCGCCGCCTTGCGATCGGCTAGCTAATTTTGATGACAGCTGAAAAAAGGCTTCACCTGCACCAGTATGTAAAAGCAAAGCGCCAAATAAAACGAACGCTGCTAGGGTGGTTGATGCCACACCTACCAACATGCCCCAGAAGCCTTTGTCGCTTAGTAAAAGTACTTCGGTTATATAGCCCAAATCAAAACCTTTGTGCCCGAATGATCCAGGAATAAGATCGCCAAATGAGGCGTATAAAACTGAACTTAAAACAATAATCGGAAAAATTGCACTTGAAATTCGTCTGGCTAATACCAAAAGCATCGCTAAAGTTGACAGCATCATCAACTTGTCAACGTTACTTGCCAACGGTAGATCAGTCATAATGGCTTCAAACTGCACGATCACATATATAGTGGTCGTGATCACCGCACCTAACCCTAATAAGTCTAAAAACAAGCCTAATTTTCCCCATTTAGAGGGGAACATTAAGATGCCCAGCAGCGTTACTGCTGAAACAAAAAGAGATCTTTGAACTAAGGTCTCAAACGACCCAAAGAACGAGGTGTAAAAGACAAAGAGGCTTAAGAGGCCAGCTGATACCGTTATAAGTATTTGATGGTTAATCAGTGCGCTAGGGGCGGTGAATTTGCGCATTATCGTAAATTATTGGGGACAACGTAACCCACTTCTTCAAAGTACTTGATAGCACCTGGGTGCAACGGACTTGTTGCATAATCAAGCGTCAATTGAATGAGGTTTTCACCTTTCAATTGGGGAAAAGCGGCCTGTTGAATTTCTTTGTCTTCCATTGCAGCTTTTACAATTTTATAAGCCATTTCGTCTGTCATGTTGGGTTTTGCTCCGACACCAATCATGAAACCGAAGGTCAAGTATGGCCCAGTATTTTCTTGCTTACCTCCTGGCATTTTAATAAGCGATAACTCAGGCAGTTTGGTTTTAATGATGCTGGCTTCGTCGGGTGATAAGCCCAAGACAGTTAAGGGTGTAAACGTTGAAATGTCTAATGTCAACGCATCGAACTTTACACCTACTGCAGATTTAACAAAACCAACAGAACGGTTGTCTTTAATGGCAGAAGCAAGTTCGGCATTGGTGCCCCGAACATACTCAGGCTTGACATCAAATAACTTAAAAACGGCTTCGGTTGTTGCTTCGGTTGATGAACCGCGCATTCCCGGGCCAAAGCGCTTACCTGTAAGGCCTGTGATGGTTTTTACATCTGAATCCATACGAACTACAACATTCTGCGGTGCAAGAGAATAATTAAATAGCAGTTTAGACTTTATAGGTGCATCGCCAAATTTACCTTGACCGTTGTATGCCTGATAGAGGGTGCTAGTCGTAATGAGGCCTGCATCAACTTGGTCGCGTGCCATACGTTTTAGGTTGTCAACGGTCGCGCCTGTTTCTATAACAGACACTTGAATTTCAGGGTATTTGGTGTTCACTACTTTAGCGAGCGCAGC
>JBDNHM010000073.1:0-2435 GCA_041688825.1 Burkholderiaceae bacterium
AGGTGAAAAATGCCTTTTCTGTTTCAGGTCATAAACAAATTTTTCTTGAAATTTTCTGAACTAAACTTAATCTATACGTTTAACCCTGCAGTCGCAATAAATTCAGGAAGTTTTAGTCTTTGAACTTTACCAGAGGGGCCACGAGGTAACTCAGAAACAAAATAAATCATCTTTGGGGTTTTAAATTTACCCAAGTGAACTTCACAAAAAGTACGTATTTCAGTTTCGTTCGTGTTGCGTTTTGGCCGCAAAACAATACAAACCATAATTTCTTGACCGTAATGCTTATCAGGAATACCAACAGATGCAGCGTCTAAAACATCAGGGTGACGCAAAAGTACTTCATCTATTTCACGCGGGGCAATGTTTTCCCCCCCTTTAATGATGAGCTCTTTAATACGTCCCGTAATAAAGAAAAAACCATCACCATCACGATGCCCTAAATCTCCCGTTCGTAACCAACCATCAGGGGTAAATGAAGAAGTTGTAGCTGTTGGGTTTTTATAATAACCTGCCATCACATTGTTACCTCTGATGACAACTTCGCCGGTGACACCATCTTTCACAAGATTAAATTTATCATCAATTACGGCTGCTTCACAACCTGTTTGCCTGCCAACTGAGCCGAGCTTTCGTTCTGACCGATTAAGTGGGTTAGAAAATGCAGGAGCTGCTGTTTCAGTTAAACCCATGGTTTCAATTACACCAATACCAAATTTTTTCTCAAAACCTCGAAGATGCTCAGGCGGTAAAGAAGCTGATGCTGACCTACAAAATTTAATATTTGTTGTAACAGACAAATGCGGCGCTGGATGCTCAATGAGGTATGAAACCATGGTTGGTACGAGGTTGATCCAAGAGCAAGCCATGGTTGAGGCTTGGCTCCAAAATTGTGCTGCTGAAAACCGTGGCACTAAACCCAAGCTTCCCCCAGAAACTAATGGTGCCAGCATTGTCACCATAAAAGCATTGATATGATAAAGCGGCAATACAGCCAATACGCGATCACACTCTGTCAACTGATGCTCTGCAACGATCGATAAGGCATTATGTGAAAGCTGGGCTTGTGTTAACAATACGCCTTTTGGTATGCCTGTTGTACCTGATGTGTACATCAATAAAGCTGGGTTTTGAGGGTTAACTTGGCTTTCTATAAAATTTGAAAATATTTCAAGTTGCTCTTTTGATGAATACATTTCACCGGGCAATAATTCCATTGTTTCTGTAGTAACTAACATTTCAATAGGCCGTGAAATACCCTTTAAAGTACCTTGTAATTTTTCTGCCCATTCAGGGTTGGTCATAATAAGTTTGCAATCAGAGTGTTCGATCACATAACGCATTTGATCGGGCTGTGAAAGCAGATTAACGGGGTTTACACAATAGCCCCCCCACATTGCCCCCAATAAAATACGCAGTGTATTCATTCCGTTAGGCATCACAACTGATATGGTGTCACCTGTTTGTAAACCGTGCTCCTGTATGACTTGCGTGACAGCAGCGCAACTTGATAATAAAGCCTCATATGTCAATGCTTGACCACTGGTTTCCTCTAAAGCATAGATATTATTGGGTGTCAGTTGAGCTTGCTTATTAATAAGCTGGCAAATTGTCATCATTTTAAATCACACCGTATTTATCAAAATATGATCCGAAAATTTCATGTTCAGTTGGAATTTTCTCTGGAATAGGGCGAGAAATACGTGTCGTATTCAAATAGTGTCGATAGTTCATATTGTCTGAAAAATTATTTCCACCCCATGTACCGCAACCCATTGACAATGAAAATGGAAGACCGTTGTCAAAACTTCCTCCGGTTGCGATGCAATGTGCTTGATCAACGATCACACGAGAAACGGGTAATCGCAAACCAATTTCTAAAGCTCGATCTTGTTTATTTGTATGAAGCCCCACTGAATGGCCTGCGCCTTGCCATGCATAAATACGCTCAACCATTTGTAAGGCATGTTCAAAATCAGGTACGGTGTAAACCGTTAAAACAGGACTTAACTTTTCACCTGAAAACGGGCAGTCAAAACCCACCTCATTTTCAGCCTGATCAACCATCAAAATTTTAAGATTGCTCGATTCAATATGGTTAAAACCTGCGAGCTGTGCAATGACTGCAGCTGACTTACCAGTGACCTCAGCAGACAACTTGCCGTTAGGCCACATAATCTGCTGCAAATGCTTGGCTTGATCTGCGTTAAGTAAATAAGCCCCTCGCGCTTGAAGCGACTTTAAGAGATGATCTCGCACACTTGCTACAACTACGATACTGTTTTCTGAAGAACAACTTGTTGCATTATCAAAGGTTTTAGAACGAATAATACGTTCGGCGGCCAAATCAAGATCGGCCGTTTCATCAATAATGCTAGCCACATTTCCAGCACCCACGCCAAAAGCGGGTGTTCCACATGTATAAGCTGCTTTCA
>JBDNHM010000403.1:0-2947 GCA_041688825.1 Burkholderiaceae bacterium
CCCTGGAAACTTTGTCCAGATTATAAGTGTCAACTAAATCGACAGCACCCCCGGTTATAAAGTTATGCAAATCTAGACTTATAACTTTTATAAATAAATATAATAAAACATACTATTGGGAATAATCGAAGTTAACTTCAATTATTCCCAATAGTGTCACTATAAAACTATAGACTATACAGTGTATACAAGACTATAAAATATAGAGGTTCGCATAGAAAAAACTAATGCTTTGTTTCCTATGCCTAACCAGAAATATAGTCCTATATACCTTTATAGTTTATAGTGTGTACTTTATAGTATTACTTGCAGCTTTTTGAGTATTTATTTCAATGCAAAGGACGAATTGGTTTTCTACCCTTTTTCGGTGCTTCATAAAAACTCTTTTGAAGAAATCTTTGACCTTGATCATCTTTGGATGAAACAGCGAATTTTTCCTCTGTTAGCTTGAATGCTAAATAGATGAACTTTTTCTGATCAAGTAAGACGCATGGAACACGGTTAAGTGACTTCCAGAGCTCATCTAGAGAAACTAGACGCTTGTCGTAATCAAAGTCTTCAAGGTGCTCTTTGAGAAGGTTTAGTGGTGCCGATTTGCGGCATATCGTTCGACTATTTGATCGACAACAATACTCAGGTCCCTGATTTCGATAAGACTTGTGACTCGGGTCGAGCACCCAACCGTGGCCCTCCTGTTCAAGGTAAAAATAGAAAAGACTTTGCGGCAACACATCATTTCTGTTGGCAAAATTCCAGAACGATTGTCGAGGATCAGAAGGCTTGGGCCAGCCGAGGTACCCCCAGTGTTCATCAAACTGCCATTTGGTAATAAATGCATCTCCATTTTTATTGTAGATGAGACGTTGCGGATCAAGTTGTGGAGGAACGAAAGCCAAATGGGCGAGGATTGCAATCGTTTCTTTCGATATCTCTTTGTCGTGATCCTCCATGACTTCCTTTGGTGTCATTAGGTAGGGATAATGAATCCAGTTGTTTGTTTCTCTTTCCCAAAGATCCATAGACGCAATGTCACGTCTTAAAAACGATGCTATCTCTCCTCGATTTAGTTCAGCGGTATTGACCCAATACGAGCAATGCGGTGATTTCCTCATAATTGGCCCCCAGAAGCGAAAGGACTATTTTTTTTCGTTTTCTTTTCTAGTTCAGTGGCATGTTGTCGATTCAACAAAGCCTTTTCGGCTCGGTTTGCAGCCTCTCTCACAGCTGAACTCTCCGGGGTGATGTAGTGGTCTTCCAGAGTCTTTGTAGAGGTATGTCCTGAGAATGCCTTCGTCGTACCGATATCTGCACCCTTTAAAAAATTTGTGAATGCAGTTTTTCTGAGCTGATAGCGGGTATACAGAGGAATTCCTGCACGAATGCAAAGGTTGCGCATCCATTCCTTGTCAGAAGTTTCGTCTTGAAGGTTTCCAACTTTGTTCGGAAAAATGACGCCTGTATCTATTTTCCACTTAGCCCGATTTATCATTTGATGTCGATGATGATTGATCAGATTTGCCATCTGGCGTTCAGTGAGGGGTATTGGCCCTAATCGATCAGTCTTGGTTTCAGCGAAATGCAAGGGCATTCCTTTAACTCGCTGTACTTGACGCTCGACGTTCATGGACAGTTCAACTCCAGAGATGTCATTCCACATTAAGCCCATAATTTCTGATGGCCTGATGCCGATTTCTGCGCCAACCATCAGCCGTGCCAAGTCGTAGGGACTCTGTAATGCAGTTGCATACAGTTGATCCAGATCTCGGGCAGGGATAGCTCTGGATACAACTGGTTTCATTGAGAGCATTTGCACACCTGTGGCTGGATTGTGCAGCTGAAACTTTTTTCTCATGCCATCGTTGTATGCCTTGGATAACGTCCTTATTACTCCAACAATTGAGCCATGTCCGTAACCTTTGTCGGCAAGGGTATTGAGTACCGCTTCTATATCGCCTTCAGTCAAAGTCGAAGCCTGTAGCATGCCAATATATGGATTTATGAAGTTTCGGATTGCTGAGTCATAGCTTCGGTAGCTATTAGGTCTGATCTGGTGCCGCCTACTAAATAACCAGTTTGCAAGGAATTCCTCAACGGTTTCCTTTGGTTTTGGTACGTAGGTTCCCTGAGAGCGCATGCGCATTGCAATTTGCTCAGCTAACCAAGCTTCCGCCTCAATCTTCTTTTTGAATGATTCGGTTCTTCTTATTCCTTTGTAGTCATAACATGCAACTACCCATCTATTTCGACGCTGGCTTTTGAAGATAGTACCTTCGCCATTGCCTCTTTTCTTTGTATTTTTCGGTGCCTTTGGTGCAGTGTTCATCGCATCCTCCTTAAGGATGTTGTATCGATCGTCACTGTGTCATTAAGAACTTTTTACAGTTCCCGTTCGCTATTGAGCGAATTTCCATAATCCTAAATTAAAGTTTTAAAGTTCGCTCGCCGGGATGATGACATACTGTGAAAAATAAAAATTATTTTTTAATCTTCCTGCACTTTTCACGCATAAAGATCGATATATGTCAGGAAGGTGTGCGACTCCGATCTCAATTAAGAGTTAGCGGAAAAATTAAAGGCCACAACTGGAATCAATTACTAAAACCAGTCGTGACCTTCAATTTATTAATTAGTGGTGCTCGATCTCTTTCAGATCTGCCGCAGTAGCCTTTGGAATCGAAACTGCATTAGCCTTGCTCATGCGCGCGCGAAGTTTATTCTTTAAAACACCTGGTCGACGAACACCACTGGCATCGTTCTCTTCTAAAGCTAGAGCTGGTTGTTGCTCATGTTGGGTAAGTATCCAAGCTTTCTCAGGTGAAATTGGCTCGTGAACTTCAACAAATTCACCATGCGGCATCATTACAAGACGACCGGTTTCGCGACCATGAAGCACTAATTCACGATCAGCCCGCTGTAGAGATAGACACAAGCGCTTGGTGATTACGAA
>JBDNHM010000074.1:0-28030 GCA_041688825.1 Burkholderiaceae bacterium
CCCCAGCAGGTAACATCGCTTGAAGTGCAGGTAAATCACGCTGAATTTGATCAACCGTTGCAATAATATTGGCGTTCGCTTGTGGCCGTATTAACAACAGAATGGCGCGTTTATTATTGAAATAACCAATGTTGTCGAGGTTTTCAACTGAATCAGTCACGGTTGCAACATCTTGCAATCGCAACACCGCCCCCTCATTTTGTCGAATAACAATGGGTTGATAATCTGCGGCACGGTCAAGATTACTATTACTAACAATTTGCCATTGTTGCTCACTATTTTCAACCACACCACTCGGTTTATTAGAGTTTGCGGCAACAATCGCTTGCCTCACTTGGTCAAGCGATACGCCGTAGTGCAAAAGGGCATCAGGCTTTAAATCAACCCGAACCGCGGGTAACGAACTGCCCCCAATTTGCACTTCACCCACGCCCGGCACTTGCGCCAACCGTTGCTCTAAAACATTTGCAGCTAAATCGTACAGTGCGCCCGCTGTCAATGTGTCAGAGGTCAGCGCCAGGGTCATTACGGGTGCCGCGCTGGGGTTGACTCGACGATAAGTTGGCGCTGCGTTCATGCCGCTTGGCAGAGAAGCCAGCGCTGCATTGATAGCGCCTTGAACATCATTAGATGCTTGGTAGACGTCACGATCAAGCGCAAACTGCATCGTGATGCGTGTAGAACCTTCCGTGCTACGCGAGGTCATTTCGGTTACGCCCGAAATCGTACCTAAAGCACGTTCAAGCGGCATCGCCACACTAGACGCCATCACCTCTGGGCTCGCACCTGGCAGGGCAGCTTGCACGTAAATAATAGGAAATTCAATACGCGGTAATGGTGCAATCGGTAACTGATTGCGCGCTAACAAACCTGCTAATACCACCCCTAACCAGATCAAAATGGTTGCAACAGGTCGCACCACGAAAATCGTTGAAAACCTCATGGTGCCGTTTTACGACCCGAAGACCATTGATAACGTTTACCCAATCGATCAAAAAACAAATAAATGACAGGCGTTGTAAATAGCGTCAACACTTGACTGACTAATAAGCCACCGACCATTACCAAGCCTAAAGGTTGGCGAAGCTCTGAACCCACACCCGTTGAAAGCATGAGGGGAAGCGCCCCAAACAACGCCGCCAACGTGGTCATGAGAATCGGTCGAAAACGCTGAAGGGCAGCTTGATGTATTGCCTTTTCAGGCGACAACCCCTCGCGTCGTTCAGCCTCAAGTGCAAAGTCAATCATCATGATGGCATTCTTTTTAACGATACCAATCAACAGAATGATACCGATCACTCCCATCATATCGAGATCGTGTCGCGCCAAAATCAGAGCTAGCAGCGCACCAATTGCTGCAGAGGGCAAGGTCGATAAAATCGTCACGGGGTGAATAAAGCTTTCATACAACACACCGAGCACAATGTACATGGTGACGACTGCCGCCAAAATGAGCCAAAGGGTGCTACTCAGCGACGCTTCAAACGCTTGCGCCGCCCCCTGAAACCGTGTTACCACACTGGCGGGCATTTTCAAGTCTGCTTGCGCAGCAGTAACTGCCATCACCGCATCAGATAATGAGGCCCCGGGCGTTAAATTAAATGAAATCGTTGCGACTGGAAACTGGCCTAAACGATTGATCACCAACGGTGTTTTAGCTGCTTCAATTTTAGCCACACTACTAATTGGCACCGGACCACCCAGAGAAGTAGGAACATAAATGCGGCCTAATGCTGATGGGTCTTGCGTAAACTCGGGTGCAATTTCAAGTACGACACGATACTGGTTTGATTGCGTAAAGATGGTTGAAATTTGACGTTGACCCAATGCATCGTAAAGCGCTTGATCAATCGCATTTGCCGTCACGCCTAAACGAGCGGCCGCATCACGATCAATCACCACACGGGTCGCATCACCCTGATTTTGCACATCATCAGTCACATCAACAAGCGCCCTCACTTGTTTTAATCGCTCGACCAACTGAGGAACCCACAGCTCAAGCGTCTGTCGATCAGACGACTCGAGCGTAAATTGATATTGTGCACGCGTCGTACGATCTTCAATTGTTAAGTCTTGTATGGGCTGGAAGAAAAAACGCAAATCAGTTTCTAAGGCAATTTTACTTTTCAGCCGCTCAATCACTTTTGCGATGTCTGGGCGGCCACTAGATTGCGGCTTAAGCGCAATTGTCATGCGCGCCACATTAACCGAGGCATTCAAACCATCAACCCCCACAAATGACGCAATCGTCTCGACTGCCGGGTCTTGCTCAAGCAGTGCCACGGCAGCCAGTTGGCGCTGTGACATGGCCGCAAACGATAGGTTTTGTGGCGCGACGGTTGTAACCTGTATTAAACCCGTATCTTGTTGTGGAAAAAAACCTTTAGGTATCAATGCGTACAACACCACCGTAAATACGAACGTGGCAAGGGCAACCCAGAGCGTTATTTTTTGGTGGTTTAGCACCCAACGCAACCCGACGTCATAACGTGTGATGAGTTGTGTTGTCCAGTGTTTTGCATCGGTATGCTTGATGCTGTCACGCTTGAGTAATCGTGCACACATCATCGGTGTCAAGGTTAGCGAGATCACTAACGATAATAAAATAGCAACGGCGAGCGTAATGGCAAACTCTCGAAATAACCGCCCCACCACTTCCTGCATAAATAAGAGCGGGATCAACACGGCAATAAGCGATAGCGTTAACGATACTAACGTGAAGCTGATTTGGGCTGCGCCTTTAATTGCCGCTTTAAATGCTGTTTCACCTTTTTCAATGTAACGTGCAATGTTTTCAATCATAACGATGGCATCGTCAACCACAAAACCCGTTGCAATCGTTAAGGCCATCAGGGTTAAGTTATTAATACTGAAGCCAGACAAATACATCACCCCAAATGTACCGACTAAAGATAACGGCACCACCACACTCGGTATTAAGGTTGCACTTAAGGTGCGCAGAAAAATGTAAGTGACCCACACCACGAGCGCAATCGCGATCAACATTTCGTTGCGTACGTCTCGTACTGAGGCACGAATCGTTTCAGTACGGTCTGACAGTAATTTAATATCGACGCCTGCTGGCAGTGATTCTTTCAAATTAGGCAATAAAGTACGTATGCGGTCAACCACGTCAATGACGTTAGCGCCAGGCTGTCTTTGTACCGTCAACACAATCGCCTGCTGATCATTGGCCCAAGCGGCTAAACGGGTGTCTTCAGCCCCAAGGCGTGCAGTGGCGACATCACCCAAGCGTAATGCCGCACCATTGCGGTAAGCAATAACAAGCTGCTGATAATCTTCAATAGATTGCAACTGGTCGTTAGCATTGATACTGGTTGAACGCAATGGTCCACTGAGGGTACCTTTGGGTTGGTTCACATTGGCAGAGGCGATGGCATTACGCACATCTTGTAACGTCAAACCGTAAGACGCTAACGCCTGAGGGATCACACTGATGCGTACTGCAGGTCGTTGCCCACCTGCCACCAATACTAAACCGACCCCTGAAATTTGTGACAGCCTTTGCGCCATGCGTGTGTCGACAAGGTCTCTGACTTGGGGTAATGGTACTGACGAAGAGGTAACAGCTAAGGTTAAAACAGGCGCATCGGCCGGGTTGACCTTGTTGTATACGGGTGGGGCGGGTAAATCACTGGGCAGCAAGCGAGCGGCCGCATTTAAAGCCGCTTGCACTTGTTGTTCAGCCACATCAAGGCCTAAGTCAAGCACAAACTGCAAGGTAATGGTTGAAACACCGGCAGCACTACTTGATGATATTTGTCTTAAGCCTGGTGTCTGCGCCAATTGACGCTCAAGCGGCGAAGTGACCAAAGCAGTGATCGTTTCAGCATTTGCACCCGGGTAGTAGGTTGATACTTGAATAGTTGGGTAATCGACCTCTGGCAGTGAAGCCACGGGCAAAAGTTGCCAAGCTAAAAGACCCGACAACATCAGTGCCAACATCGATAAAATCGTTGCAACCGGCCGTTCGATAAAGACGCGAGAAACTTGCACAATAACTCTTAGCGCGCTGGCGCGTTAACAATCTTAACAATTGACCCTTCGCGCAAGCGATCGGTTCCCTCTAACACGACTTGATCACCTGCCTTGAGACCAGACAAAACTTCAATCAAATCTTGATTACGTGCACCCATTTTGACAGGCTGAATATTAACTTTTAGATCAGGTTGCACTAAAAAAACAAACGACCCCTGACTGTTTTGTTGAACTGCCCCTGCGGCAACCGTTAAAACATTTTGGCGAGCTTGTACACGTAACCTCACATTCACAAATTGATTAGGGAATAATGAATCGTCTTGATTTGTAAAACGCGCTTTAAGTTTAAATGTGCCTGTTGTGAGGTCAATTTGATTGTCTAGCGTTGCCAGTTCACCGGTTGCCAGTAAACGCGTGTCTTGACGGTCAAACACTTCAACTGGCAGCACTTTATTCGCTTGCATGGGCTCACGCACCTGCGTTAAATCACCTTCTGGCAAGGTAAACACCACAGATATGGGCTGTGTCTGCGTGATCACGACCAAACCCTGTGGGTCGTTAGCCGTTAACAAGTTTCCTACATCAACCTTTCTTAAACCCGATCGGCCGGCGATAGGCGCTCGAATTTGGGTAAAGTCGAGTTGAAGTTTTGCATCATCGACCGTGGCTTGATCGCTTCTGACTTGTCCCTCAAGTTGTTGAACCAATGCCGACTGAGCATCAACTTGCTGTGTCGGTATGGAATCTTGCTTGAGTAAGGTTTGGTAACGCGCAAAATTGCGTCGCGCGTTTTCAAGCAATGCAACGTTTTGCTGCTGTTGCCCCAACGTTTTTGCTAAAGCTGCCTCATAAGCGCGGGGGTCAATTCGAGCCAGTAACTGGCCCTTTTCCACAAACTCGCCTTCTTTAAAAAGCACTTCAACCAACTGCCCTTGCACCCGGCTTCTTACGGTAACGGAGTTGTAAGGCGTGACAGTACCTAACGCATTGAGAAAAATATCTAATGAAACATTTTCTGCATTGACAACACGCACAGGTATAGACATGTTGCTGCCCCGGCGATCGGCCTTAGCGGGTTGAGTTGAGGCACTTGGCCACACCCACCAAACCCATGCCACCACCACGACTAGTAGTATCAATTGAGTTAAACGACTCATATTTTTGAGTCGGCTCAAGCCCTGCCTCAACCGCATTTGCAGCATGGTTTTATTCCGTCTTGTTTAAACTGCGTATGTATGAAAGAACTTTTGTGACCCCCTTAGAGGCCACACAACGCATATTTAAAATTCACTTCATGATTAGCTGAGTGTATTTTAAGATTTTCATCAAGCCTAGAGAACCTGACCCACACCATGTGCTTATTACCACTCATTTCAGGGTATACGCCGTCTTCTTGGGCGACCCAGACTTGCAAGACACGATAAGACTTGCCCTCAAGAGAGCGTTGATATGAACCCGCTGTTGCCAAAGCTAACGCTGATTCACCAGATTGACGCAACAACTGTAATGTCAGCGAAATTGCACCCCTTAAGGGCTCTACAGATGATAGCCACTGGTTAAGATCAGCATGGCGTTGCGACACATGGCGTTGCTGCCAAGCCAACAAAGAGGGGCTGTCAATTTGTGCAGCAGCGCCTGCGATTGATAAGCGCCCCCTTATAGCCACCAACCAATCGTTATCTCGAACAGCTTGACCAATACGACCCAAATTATTTAATGCTTCTAAAGCCTGATCAATTGATTCAAGCGTTTTTTCAATGGCCTGAATACTCGCTGTTGGGTGATCAGCATAGCTCGCAATAGTTTGCCGTTGCCGCGTTAAATCTTGTGAAATAGCACTTTTCACATCAGATCGGTCAGTAATGTCGAGCATATCGAACAATGAGTTGAGTGCAATTTGATGCATTCTTGAATCAGACTGTTGCGCCAAAAGATGAATGCGATCAAGCAACGACTCGAGTCGCAACACGGTGCGAACCCGTTCGTTAAATGGGTACTCAAAACGCATAGCGACGCTAGTCATGGTTATTTGTTTGAATCATAACCAACAAGGTTACACCACTGTCGGTGCAATTCCAATACTTGTTTGGTGAGTGCATTAAAGTCAATTTGAGAAGTATTGTGAATGACGTCATCAGCCACGGCTAAACGCGCTTCGCGCGAAGCTTGGGCTAACAATATTGATTCAATTTCTAATTGGGTTAAACCGCTACGAAATTTGACCCGCTCAATTTGCGTCGCAGTGTCGCAGTCAACCACACAAATGCGATCAACCTGATCAAGCCAGCGACGTGTTTCGACTAATAAAGGCACCACCAAAACAATATAGGCACCCTGCGCTTGTTCGGCTTTTTTGATCACCTCTTGTGTGATCATTGGGTGCAAAATTGATTCGAGTAGATACCTATGGGCAGGGTCGGCAAACACATGCTGACGCATAAGCGCACGGTTTAGTGAGCCATTAGCAGCCACCATGTGTTGACCAAATTTATCAACAATAGCAGGCATGGCTAAGCCATTTGGGGCTGTGAGTTGATGGGCCACGACATCTGTGTCGATCACAGACGCACCCTGTTCAGCCAACATATTTGCAACACGTGTTTTGCCTGAACCGATACCACCCGTTAAACCAATTTTAAGCATGGTGTGGCCACATACCCCAAACAACAACAGTGATGGCACCCAGTGCCAAAAAAGGGCCAAAGGGAATAGCCAAATGTCGCTGATAACGACCTTTAATCATTAACCCCACAACCCAAAAACTTGCAACGAAGCTTGCTACCAAAACAGCCGCTACGAGGCCATTTAGCCCCAACCAGGCACCCAAACCCGCCAACATTTTGGCATCGCCGCGCCCCATTGGGTGTATATGCGCCAAACGACTATACGCCCAAGCTATAAATACAGGAACAGCATAGCCCAACCCCATAGTCCAAACATAATCGATTTGAGCCAAAATGGCTGAGCTACTTAGGCCACCTTTCACCAAAAGTTGCCAAATGAGCCCGCTGGCAATCAGCAAACTGTTTAAAGCATTGGGCAAAATACCTGTTCTGGCATCTACTGCAGCCAACAATAGACAATTTGCCACAAAAAACAAGCTGACAAGTGTTTCAGGCCAGGGTAGTAACGCACCGCCCAGTAGTGCAGTGAACAGCATGACTAAAGGAATTACAGGCTCGACCCTGGGTAGTAACTTTAAAGGCGGGTACGCAAGTATTTCAGGTTGCATGACGCGGCCAAAACGCAAGTCTTCTGCTTGTAGCGCTAGGTTAATATGGTGTATCAAATAACGGCTCAAAATTTGCAATAACAACCCTGCAAGGCTACCCAAAAAGGCCCACATCACAAAAATAAAATAATTTGATTCAAAAGTGCTTAGAATATAGTGCATACATGTTTATTTTTCGATGAGTAAAGGATACTTTAATGGTTTTGCGGTCTCAACACGTGGCGATGCCTTTTGTAACACCCCTGCATCGCGTAGCACTGGTTTTAGGTGGGTTACTGATTTTGGGGGGTTGCTCGCAGTTGCAGCAACCGGGTTATTACAACCCCCCCAAAGCCAGCTCACAAACTGATGCAGTCGCCGCAGCAGAAGCGGCTTATTCCCAACAGACTGTTCGTGCGCCATCACAAATTCAGTTTGATATTAAAAAACCAGTGGTCGCTACCGCGCAAACAGCACCCGCCACACAAAGCAATACCGGCGGCGCAACCGAGCAAGTTGCCAGCAGTGACAACATTAGTAACGAAACAATTAACCCTATTGGGCCATCGCCACAAGCTCAGTTAATTCCAATCGCACAAACCTTTGCTGGCACGTTACCTTGCTTTAATCGTGAAATGAAATGCACAGCACAACGTATTACCTTAACGCTTGCGCCAAATGGCCGTTGGCGAGCCCGCGCAGCCTATTTAGACCAAGACATAGCAAGCGGCAAGCCTTTGGCTGAACAAGGCTGCTGGCGCACATACAACATGTCACAACCGAACGTTGTATTGCTTGATGAGTCAGGCAATGTGCGGGCAGATTTAGTCATGACTGGCAACAATGTGCTGCAATTGCGCTCACTAAACGGCCAAACACCTAACTTAAATTACACCATTACGCGTCAACCCGATGTTGATCCAATTGCTGAACTTGACAAATCACCCGTACCGAACTGTAAAAACTAGCGTGACCAAATGTAGGGCAGTGACCCGTGGTCTGATTCGACATTATGTTCGATCAGGCCATTTTTTTTTGGGGTGTGGGCCTGGCAAGTAGCGTTGTTGGGTGCTTGATCTTGCAGCGCGTCATCTTGTTCATCATGAGTCGTTTCAGGCTGAGAATAAACCGTGCGCGCCAATTGCACAGCGTTACGCACACCCATTTTATAAAAGATACGGGCTCGATGCGCCTCAACGGTGCGCATTGAAATATTTAATTCCATGGCAATAAGTTTGTTTGATTTACCTTCAGCTACTGGGTAAACCACCTCTCGTTCGCGCGGTGTTAAAACGGGCCAACCGGCACCGGCTAATTCGTCAAAATTTTTCATGCTGCTTTCCAAAACAAAACCGTGGTCAGTCTGGCAGACAGTTGTCAATAGGCAAAGCTGTCAAATCTGACAGGCAGTAGTTTCCCTAGTTAGGGTTGACAACAGCACTAAAATTTACTTTAAATTAGAACGGGTTGAAATTAGAACAGGTTAAATTTCCAAATTATCTATGAGGCGAGTGCCCCCTAATTTAGCAGCGGCCAAAACAACCAGGGGCTCGCCCGCATTCACTTCTTGCTCTGTGGGCACACATAAATCACGTTGACGACGAATGGCAATGTAATCAGTGAGCCAACCCCGTTGGGCTAACGCCTGGGTGGCATCTTGCTCGATTTGCAAGCGTGCAGTTTCACCAGCACGCAAACGCGTTTGAACACGTTTGAGCTCTGCGTAAAGGGTGGGGGCTTCAGCACGGGCTGATTCAGATAAATACACATTGCGAGACGACAAAGCCAAACCATCGTCAGCACGCACGGTTTCGTGGGCAATAATTTCTACAGGCAATTGAAATTGCCTGCACATGTTGCGTATGACCATTAACTGTTGATAATCTTTCTTGCCAAATATTGCCACCTGAGGCTGCACACAGGAAAACAATTTCAGCACAATCGTGCTGACCCCTTCAAAAAAACCAGGGCGATATTCACCTTCAAGTATGTCACCTAAATCGCTCGGTGGCTCAACTCTAAATTTTTGCGGCTCTGGGTATAGCTCTCGTTCGTTGGGCGCAAACACAACATACACATCACGGTTTTCAGACAGTTTTTGTAAATCACTTTCTAAGGTGCGGGGGTACGAATCAAAATCTTCGTTGGGGCCAAACTGCAAGCGATTTACAAATATGCTGGCTACAACAGGGTCGCCATGTTGGCGTGCAGCCTTCATTAAGGCTAAGTGGCCTGCATGCAGGTTGCCCATAGTCGGCACAAAGGCAACGCGCAACTGACCTCGTAGTTGATCGCGCAATTCATCAATCGAATGAACAACTTTCAATTAGTGCTCCGGCGAGGTTTCGTGTTGCGCTGAGGCATCAACGTTTCGGCTAAATGATAAACGGATATAGATGGGTGCATAGGGTTCAGCCTGCGTAATATCAAGTAACGATTCACGCGCCAATTCTAGCAAAGCTAAAAAGTGAACCACAATAACTGCAACAGTAGCGCCATTTTTTAACCGTTCATAAAATAATTCGCCAAACTCAATAAACTTGATATCAGATAGGCGTCTTAAAATGTGGGTCATATGCTCGCGTACAGACAGTTGCTCGCGCGTAATGTGATGATGAGCGTTCAGCTTTGCACGCTTAATAATGTCAAGCCAAGCATTGCGCAAGTCATCGATATTGACGCTAGGGGGAACGCGCTCAGTGGTTAAATCAGCAATAGCCTGAGCACCAAAAAAGTCGCGACCTAAGGTAGGTAAAGCATCAAGCTTTTGCGACGCGAGCTTCATTTGCTCATACTCAAGCAAACGACGTACTAATTCAGCACGGGGGTCTTCAGCCTCTTCACCCGTATCTGTTTTGCGAACGGGCAACAACATACGCGACTTAATCGCAATCAGCATGGCAGCCATCAGTAAATATTCGGCAGCTAACTCAAGATTGATTGTGCGTATTTGCTCAACATATGACAAATATTGGCGTGTGACTTCAGCCATTGGAATATCAAGCACATTAAAGTTTTGCTTACGAATAAGGTAGAGCAATAAATCTAACGGGCCTTCAAATGTCTCTAAAAAGACCTCAAGTGCATCAGGGGGTATGTAAAGATCTTGGGGCAAAGAAAACAATGGCTCGCCATAGAGCCTAGCGAGCGCCACCGCATCAATCATGTCAGGCGTGGAATCTACCTTGGGTTGCACCAAATCATTGAGGTCAGGCGCGTTTAAAGCCGCATGCTTGCCACCTTGCACGATGTGACCTTAATCGTTTTGATAAACGTAAGGCGCTTGTGGCACATGGGCTTGTTTAAAACCATCGGCCAACTCAGCGTCTTGTTGCTTGTCCCACAAGCGGGCGCGGCCTGCACGCTGTTTTTTTTCAACATCAGGGTGCGCTTTTTTATAACTTTCAAGAAACTGTGTAATTTCTGATTTATATGGGTCTGACATTGTCTCACCTTCAAAAATCATATTTTACGTTGAAGTTTGCCTAGCTAGTTTAGCCCCGCCCCAAGCGGAACGGTTATCAGGCAAATTAATGCAAAATTTGGCTTAAAAACAGCTTGGTTCGTTCGTTTTGTGGGTTATCAAAGAAGGCATCGGGCGTGTTTTCTTCAATGATCTCACCTTGGTCCATAAAAATCACGCGATCGGCAACTTTACGTGCAAAACCCATTTCATGGGTCACACATATCATCGTCATTCCCGTGTCAACAGCCAACTCAACCATCACATCAAGCACTTCTTTGACCATTTCAGGGTCAAGCGCTGAGGTGGGTTCGTCAAACAACATAACCTTTGGGTTCATGCAAAGCGAGCGCGCAATCGCCACACGTTGCTGTTGACCACCCGACAACTGCCCAGGAAATTTATTAGCTTGTTCAGGAATGCGAACCCTCTCGAGGTAACTCATCGCTTCTTTTTCAGCTTCAACTTTAGGTTTTTTAAGCACCCAAATCGGTCCTAGGGTTAAATTTTCTAAGACCGTTAAATGGGGAAACAAATTGAAGTGTTGAAACACCATGCCCACTTCACGGCGTATCGCCTCAACGTGCTTGACGTCGTTAGTGAGTTCTGTGCCGTCAACAATAATACTGCCTTGTTGATGTTCCTCTAGGCGATTTAAACAACGAATCAGCGTTGATTTACCTGAACCAGAAGGGCCACAGACAACGATTCGCTCTTTTGGAGCGACCTCAAGATTGATATTGCGTAAAACGTGAAATTTGCCATACCACTTGTTGACATCACGCATTTGAATGATGGCTTCAGCCATGAAAGTCTCCGATCAATAAACGCCAAAGGCGTATCGCTTAGCGTTTTTGCCCAACAGACAAGCGCCTTTCAAGCGCTTGACTGTATCGGGACATCGAAAAGCAAAATGTAAAATATATAAGTGAAATAAAAACGTAGGCTTCGACTCCAAACCCCTGCCAATTTGCATCGGCTAACGCTGATTTAGCTGCCAAGGTCAGGTCAAAAATACCAATAATCACCACCAGTGAAGTATCTTTAAACATAGAAATAAAGATACCGACCAAGGGTGGAATAACAATTTTCAGTGCTTGCGGCAAAATAATAAGTCGCATTTGCTGCCAATAGCTTAGGCCCAACGACTCAGCACCCTCAAATTGCCCTTTGGGTATTGCCTGTAGGCCACCACGAACCGTTTCTGCTACGTACGCAGCCGCAAAAAGCACCATAGCAATGAGTGCTCTAAGCAATTTGTCGATTGTTAAACCCTCGGGCAAAAACAAAGGCAACATCAATGAAGCCATAAACAACAAGCTGATTAATGGCACGCCACGAATCAATTCAATGTAGACCACACAAATAGACTTAATGGCTGGCATTTTTGAACGCCGCCCTAAAGCCAACACAACCCCAATGGGGAATGACAACGCGATAGCAAAGGTAGCCAAAAGCAGCGTGACGGGCAGACCACCCCAGTTTGAGTTTTCAACGTAAGTCAGCCCAAAAATACCACCCCACATCAAAATTGCAGCGGTGGCTAAGCCGACTGTCCAGAGAGCAAGTAGGCTTATATTCCACAATCGTCGCCAAGTACTCAAAATCAACATAGCAACGAATAAAAGCATGGCTACCAGAGGTCGCCACTGTTGTTCAAATGGGTACGTGCCAAACAAGATGAAACGATATTTTTCACCAATAAAAGCCCAGCAGGCACCACCTGCCGCTCTGCATTCTTGTGCATTATTGGCATAAAACGAGGCACGCGTAAAACCCCAGTCAAACAATGCGGGTATAGCCATCAGTAGCAACCAAACTGACAGAACAGTGAGAATTGAATTGCCAATTGATGAAAAAAAGCGGTCGCGAAGCCCAATAATAATTTTGGCATCCAAGCCCATGTTGGGTGTTGAGTGAATTGTATTTTGCACGCTCAACGCTCCACCAGCGCGATGCGCTTGTTGTACCAATTCATGAAGGCAGAGATCGACAAGCTAACCGTTAAGAAGGCAGCCATAATCATCATGATGCCCTCGATGGCTTGGCCAGTTTGATTCAACGTTGTGTTCACAACTGAAACAATATCGGGGTAACCAATAGCGACAGCCAAGGAACTGTTTTTGGTTATGTTGAGATACTGACTGGTCATCGGAGGAATGATTACACGAAGCGCTTGGGGCAACACGATAAGCCTCAAAATCAGTGGGCGCCGTAAACCAAGTGAGCCAGCGGCTTCCCACTGGCCTTGATTTACTGACTGAATACCTGACCTCACCACTTCAGCAATAAAAGCCGACGTATAGATCACCAGGCCGGCCAACAAAGCGCCAAACTCTGGCGTCACAGTAATGCCACCTTGGAAGTTAAATGATTTAAACACAGGCATTTCTAAGCCTAACCGTTCACCGCTGACGAACCAAGCCAACAAAGGTAGCAACACAAATATCGCTAAAGCATAGCGACCCAAAGGAAAGATTTGCCCTGTTTGGTCTTGACGTTTTTTTGCCCAGTTCGCGAGCAAAACAATCAATACAATCGCTAAAAATAACCCACCCAGCACCCAATTTAAAGCACCGCCTTCAAGAGCGGGTAATTTGATGCCTCGATTTGAGATAAATACGCCCGGCAAGGGGTGCAAGGCATTACGTGGGCCAGGCATGGCTTCTGAAATGATGGCGTACCAAAAAAACAATTGCAATAAAAGTGGCACATTGCGCATTGTTTCAACATAGAACGTTGCAAGTTTTGCAACCAACCAATTACTGGATAAGCGCGCAATACCGATGATGGTGCCAAAGATCGTCGCTAAAATAATACCCACAACGGCCACGCGTAAGGTATTGAGTAAGCCGACTGAAATCGCACGAAAATAAGTGTCTTGGGGGCCATAATCGATGGTTGACTCGCCAATTGCAAAGCCTGCTTCGCGGCGTAAAAAATCAAAGCCAGTTGAAATATTACGTACTGACAAATTATGTAGGGTATTGCTTACGAGGTACCAAATAGCCCCGCCAACGCAAAAAATAGCAAGCACCTGAAATAGCACCGACCGAAATCTAGGGTCGTTCCATAGCTTTGGGCGTGGCGCTGACCTTACGATAGGTTGAGATGTTTCTGCTTTCATAAAAGGTCTAGTTCTTAATTAAAACCGGGCGAGACATTAACTGCCCCGCCCGTGTTACTCACCCTAAGGGCGAGGTGCTATCTATAATGGCTAGATTAGCGAATAGGCCAAGCATACATGATGCCGCCTTTATTCCACTGTGCATTCAAACCGAGCTCAAGCTTTAATGCACTACCTGAACCCACGTTACGCTGGAAACTCTCTTGGTAGTTACCTACTTGCTTGATGATGTTGTAAGCCCATTGCTCGCTTACGCCCAAGTTTTTACCCATACCAGGTGTGACACCCAACATACGTTGAATGTTAGGGTCACTGCTCTTGAGCATTTCATCAACGTTCTTTGATGTAACACCCAACTCGTCGGCACCAATCATGGCGAACAATGACCAGCGTACAACGTTAAACCAAGCTTCATCGCCTTGACGTGTCATAGGGCCCAAAGGCTCTTTTGAAAAATCTTCAGGCAAAATCACATAGCTTTCAGGCTTTTCAAGCGTGGTACGTACTGAAGCCATTTGTGATTTGTCTGATGTGAAGGCATCGCATCGGCCTGAAACAAAGGCGCCTACAACTTCTTCTTGCTTTTCAATTACAACCGGCTTGAAAGAAAGCTTGTTTGCGCGAAACCAATCGGCTAAGTTGAGTTCTGTGGTGGTACCTGTTTGCACACATACCGTTGCCCCGTCTAATTCTTTAGCACTTTTCACGTTTAGCGCTTTACGAACCATAATGCCTTGGCTGTCGTAAAAGTTGATGCCTGCGCCCAGTAGCCCTAAAGTGGTGTCACGCGTCAATGTTTGAGTTGTATTACGGGTTAGGACATCACCTTCACCTGATTGCAAAGCGGTGAAACGTTGCGCTGCGCTGGTTGGGGTAACTTTGAATTTAGTGCTGTCGCCAAACATGGTTGCTGCAATCGCACGACACAAATCAATATCAATGCCAGTCCAATTACCTTGGCTATCAGGCGCAGAAAAACCGACTACGCCTGTGTGGACGATACATTGCACAAAACCTTTTTTCTTCACTGCGTCAAATGTTGCGCCCGCATGGGCCAACGAACCGGCAGTCAAGAGCGCGGCACCTACGGCTGCAATCTTTAATGCTTTCATAAGAATATCTCCAAATGTTAAAAATACATGCATTATTAAATCAATGAGCTTTCGAGCACGTACAGAAATGGTAGCCCTTGAGGCGCTAAATCAGTATGGGGGTATTCCCTTTACTATGTTAAACAACATTCGCGCCAACGTTGCCGGGTTAATATTGTGTTACACAATTTAGTATGCGTAAAATATGATCGACTTTCAAAACGTTTCGAAATCTTACAACACTTCTCAGGCTATTTTGTCGCAAACCTCTTTCACCATTTCAAAGGGTGAGTTTGTGTTCATCGCAGGCCCTTCAGGTGCAGGTAAATCAACACTTTTAAAGCTGATTGCCGGTCTCGAGGCGCCTAATTTAGGGCAAATCACAGTTAACGGTCAGCGCTTAAGCGAGCTAAGTGCGCGCGCTAGACCTTATCTTCGCCGAACGGTTGGCGTTATTTTGCAAGATACTCATTTACTTTACGATCGCAGCGCTATTGAAAACGTTCTATTACCTTTAGCAGTGATCGGCCAGGCCCCAGAAACAGCCCGTGCAAGAGCCCGTGCAGCACTTGAAAAAGTGGGTTTAAGCCATAAAGAACATGCCAACCCGGTTGAACTTTCTGGCGGCGAACAACAACGATTAGCCATTGCTCGTGCGATTGTGAACCGGCCCGCGATATTAATCGCTGACGAACCCACTGCGAACCTTGACCGAGATACAGCACGTCGTGTCATGAACGTTTTTAAAGACTTTAACCAAGTTGGCGTCACAACGCTGGTCGCCACGCACGACGAAGACCTTATGGCCGAATACGCGCAACGCGTTCTAGTGATTGAACCGGGTCGTTTTCGTGATTTTCCTGTGCAGAGGCAATAATGAAGCAATGGCTCAGGCAGCATCGTTATGCGCTTAATGTAACGCTACGCCGTTTATTTTTACAACCTTTTTCGTGGGTTGCTAATACATTGGTCATCGCTTTGGCCCTAACGCTGCCCTTAATTGGTGCGTCAATTCTCACTTCTGTACAACCTTTGGTGCGTGAAGTATCTATTACGCCAGAAATGACGATTTTTATGAAGCCCAATGCAACTGTAGACGCCACAGCTGATATTGCACAACGTATTAAAGTGGCAAACAACCCCAACGTGTCTTCTGTCAATATCATACGCAAAGACACCGCATTGACAGAACTTTCTCAAAACCCGGCTTGGTCACAAGCACTCAAAGTGCTTGAAGGCAACCCATTGCCCGATGCCGTTGTCGTGAGCTTGGTATCTAGCGATCAAGTCGTGGCACAGGCGCAGCAACTTGCCCAAACGTGGCAAAGTTGGCCGGGTGTTGACTTTGTTCAGCTTGACAGCGCTTGGGTACAAAGACTTGAAGCGTTGCTTCGTTTTGGGCGCATAGGCTTAGCATTAATCACACTCGTTGTGGGTTTGGTCGTATTGGCTGCTATTTTTAATACTGTGCGCATGCAAGCGCTATCGCAACGCGAAGAAATTGCTGTAGCCCGACTCGTTGGGGCAACTGAGTCATTTGTGCGTCGCCCCTTTTTATATCAAGGTGGCCTGACTTGCGGCCTTGCAGCATGCTTGGCAATTGGTTTATGTCTTTGGGCGCTGACCCCACTCAATCAGGCTTTATTAGGCCTTGCCAAGACCTATGGCGCCGAATTTTCTTTGCGCTTACCTGGGTCTGATATTTTACTATTTTGTTTTATTGCGGCGATAACTTTAGGGGCTATTTCAGCGCGTTGGTCTGTCACCCGTCACACGCGTTTTTGATATCTTTTGCTAAATAAAACACTTTACGCGCTGTGAGTTAATTTCAATTGTGGCTAAATCATTACCCAACCTTGCGCAACGCGTCATTACTTGGCAGCGACAATATGGTCGTCACGATTTACCTTGGCAAAACACACAAGACCCTTACCGCATTTGGCTCTCTGAAATCATGCTGCAGCAAACACAAGTCGCCACTGTCATTGGGTATTTCAATCGC
This sequence comes from Burkholderiaceae bacterium, assembly GCA_041688825.1. Classification (GTDB taxonomy): domain Bacteria; phylum Pseudomonadota; class Gammaproteobacteria; order Burkholderiales; family Burkholderiaceae_B; genus Algicoccus. The sequence continues at coordinate 16,894 of JBDNHM010000074.1, forward strand.
TTTGTCGATCGCTTTCCTGATGTTGATTCGCTGTCAAATGCCTCGCTTGAAGACGTTTTATTGTGTTGGGCAGGCCTAGGCTATTACGCGCGCGCACGTCATTTGCACGCCTGTGCACAACAGGTTGTCGCGCTTTGGGCGGGGCATTTTCCCACCACTGCTGAGGCGCTGCAAACGCTACCTGGAATTGGACCCTCAACCGCAGCCGCTATTGCCGCCTTTTGTTTTGGTGAACGCACCCCCATTCTCGACGGCAACGTTAAGCGCGTGTATTGTCGATTTTTTGGTGTGGAAGGTGACCCCACTTCACGTGTCGTCGTTCAACAGCTTTGGCAGCGCGCTAAAGAGTCTACGCCAATCGAAGCGTTGACCGTTGAACAACCTGATGCCATGGCACGATTTACGCAAGGCTTAATGGATCTTGGCGCAACCTGTTGTACTCGGCGCCAACCCAGCTGCGAGCGCTGCCCGCTTGCGTCTGACTGCGTGGCTAAATTAAGTGGGCGTACAAACGAACTACCCCAACCGCGCACGCAACGCGTTATGCCTGAGCGTAGCACCATCATGTTATTAATCAGTCGGCAAATACCAGACTTAGCGCATGGCGAAACCTGTACCAACAAAATGAGCGCTGATAAAGTCATCGCTGACACATCAGACAACGTAAATGTATTAGCCTCAAAAGCAAATACCGATGTTGCAAGACACAACCAAGCTGTTTTGCTTTACAAAAGACCTGCAAAAGGTATTTGGGGTGGGTTATGGACCCTTCCTGAATGCCGACTTGCTGGCGACTTCAACATTACGACGCATCAATTAACGACCACTCAGTTACCTTTAACTGCAGTTAAGCGTCACGCTCTCAAACAGAAAAATACACATACACATACAAAACTGATTACAAATACATCAGCTATTGAATCATCATCAAAGTTAATTGTTGAGCAATGGTGCACTAAACACGCTATTAAAAACCCCACATTATTAAGTATGGCAGCCTTTCGCCATACCTTTACACACTTTCATTTACACATTCAACCGTGGTTGGTTGAAATAAATGATGAGGTGGGGTTTGATCCGCAGACTGCAGATGAAACGATGCAATGGGTTAGGGTTGATCAACTGCATCGGTTCGGTATGCCAGCCCCTGTACAAAACTTATTGCTGAACTTTACGATGCTTTGAGATGCTCATTAAAATACCAAATGCAACGCTTAAAGTAACAAGGGCTGTGCCACCATAACTAAAGAAAGGCAGTGGTACGCCCACAACAGGCAACAGACCCAACACCATGCCGATATTCACAAAAACATAAACGAAAATCTCCATCGTTAAGGCACCGGCCAGCAAACGGCCAAATAGTGATTCAGCACTAAGTGCAATAATAAGACCTCGCCAAATCACCAATGCGTAAAGGGCCAGTAAAGTCACGGCTCCGTAAAGACCAAATTCTTCTGCAAAAACAGCGAAGATAAAATCTGTTGTGCGCTCTGGAATAAAATCGAGTTGAGCTTGTGTGCCGCTCATGTAACCCCGCCCACTAAGGCCACCTGCGCCCACCGCTATCATTGATTGAATGGTGTGAAAGCCCTTACCCAAAGGGTCTTTAGTGGGGTCGAGTAATGTACAAATACGCCCCTTTTGATAATCGTGCAACACCACCCAGTTGGTATCGGGCAAACATAAGTAATCTTCAAAAACTAAAATAGCTAGCAGGCCTGCGACACCTAGAACCAATACTGGAATAATTAATTTAAAAGATAGCCCTGCAAAAAAAATAACAAATAAACCTGCGCCCATGACCAACAAAGCGGTGCCTAAATCGGGCTGCTTAAGAATCAATGCAAAAGGCACCAAGAGCACAATTGCCGCCACGACATAGTCAATTAAAAAGATGTTTCGATCTCTGACTTGAAAGTACCAAGCCAACATCATTGGAGCGCCAATTTTCATCATTTCTGAAGGCTGTATACGCACAAAACCTAAGTGCAGCCAACGTGTCGCACCCTTGCTGGTTTCACCAAAAAACTCAACCCCAATTAACAACACCAGCACAAATAAATAAAACGGTACGGCACACTTAGAAATGATCTGTGGTGGTGCCATGGCAACCACCCACATCACAAACAAAGCCAACAGAAAGTGTTTTTCTTGATCAGCATACCGCCATGATGTGCCACCCACAGCAGAATGCATAACAATCAAGCCCATGGCAGACAAGATAATCAACAAGACCATCAGTGGCCAGTCAATTGACCTGAATAGGTGTTTAACCAAACGCGTTAAACCATTCATGGCTTAACGCCTAATAATGGTGCATTTGGAACGGGTTGTAACGGTGTGTTGGGCAACACCCAGGCATCGAACACTTTACGCGCAATAGGGGCCGCCACAGCGCCACCCCAGCCCGCATTTTCAACTAAAACAGCGATTGCGATAGTTGGGTTTTGAGCCGGCGCAAAACCCATAAACAATGAATGATCACGCAGCCGTTCATCGACTTTTTCAGCATTGTATTTACCGCCCTTCAAACTAAAAAGCTGTGCGGTACCGGTCTTGCCCGCCACTTCATACGACACACCTTCAAAAGCCCGTCGTGCTGTGCCAAATTTGGTTACTTCAACCATTGCGTCGCGCACAATTTTAATATTTGCAGGCTTAAGCGACAAGGTTTGGGGTGGTTTGATTGTGATGGGTACGGCCTCGCCCGTTCGTGCATCTTTGATTGCACGCACAATATGAGGTTGCCGCAAAACACCCATGTTAGCCAAAACCGACGTTGCTTGGGCAAGCTGCAGCAAAGTGAAAGAGTTGTAGCCTTGCCCAACTAAAGATGAAACTGTTTCGCCTTGATACCAAGACTGATCTTCTCGTCGTTTAAAAGCTTTGCGTTTCCAGCTTGTAGAGGGCAGAACCCCAGCTTTTTCACCATCAAGATCAATATCGGTGATTTGTCCAAAACCAAATTGAGCCATAAAATCGTGCAAAACATCGATGGGTATAAGTGGTGCGAGTGAATAGAAGTAAGTGTCTGAAGACACAACTAAGGCGCGGTGCATATCAATAGCGCCATAGGCGGTTGAGCCTGAATTACGATAACGTTGCGGACCCAATTCAAAATAGCCCGGGTCATAAATAATATCTTTAGCACCGCGTTTTTTGAGTTCGAGTGCTGCCAATGCAACAAAAGGCTTGTAGGTGGAACCTATGGGGTAAGTGCCAAATAATGGTCGATTAACCAGAGGAAAATCTTCTGATTCATTCAATTGGCGCCAACTTTCAACATCAATGCCATCAACAAATAAATTTGGGTCAAATGCGGGGCGTGAAACAAAAGCAAGTATTTCGCCATTTGAGGGGTCAATAGCAACCAACGCGCCACGTTGCCCCTCGAACGCCTGCTCGGCTATTCGCTGTAATCGCATGTCAATTGTCAAGATTAGGTCTTTGCCTGCGCTCGGGTCATTTCGGTTTAACGAACGCACTACCCGACCTTTGGCTGTGACTTCAATCGACTCTGAACCCGTTAAGCCATGCAAAACCTGTTCGTAGGTTTTTTCAACCCCCTTTTTACCCATTACATCTGTACCGCGATAGTTGCCTGTCTGACCGGTATTTTCAAGTTTATCGAGATCATTTTCTGAAATACGACCGATATAACCGACGACGTGCGCGGCCGCCTCACCTTGAGGGTAATCGCGCACCCAACGCCCCCTTAGATTGACGCCGGGAAATCGAAACGCCTGCGATGCAAACCAGGCGGCCTCGACATCGTTTAAATTGTTACGTAAGACAACATGTGCGAATCGGCTTGAATCTTGAAGTTTGCGTTTAAACCGTCGTATTTCATACTCAGACAAATTAACGACCTCAGACAGCTCAGATAACGTTTTATCTAAAAGCTTGACCTGTGCAGGCATAATTTCAAGCGTATAGTTCAGCTGGTTGCGAGCCAACACCTCACCATGGCGGTCAAGCACATCGCCGCGACGAGGGGGAATAGGTACAAAGGCCGTGCGATTACTATCAGCGCGTTGAACCAAACCGTCGTGACGATCAACTTGCAGCACCCAAAGTCGCGCCACAATAAGGCTGAAGCAAACAATAACGAACAAGCCCGCCACCCATATTCTGATACGAAATGTAGAGCGATTTGCCGTAACCGAGCTCAAAGGTTTACGCATTAAACTAACCTAGCCTTGCCCTAAAGATTGGCTTGCAAGTCGATTGCTCGGCATTTGCAAAAGCCAACCAAAAGGCAACCAAAGCGCAGCGGTGAAAATCGCGCTAACGGCCCAACCCCAACCAGGCCAAAAATCTTTCAGTAAAGCAGTCAATAAAATCGTTATTGAAATACCTACTATAAAAATAGGCATCATATGTAGCGTTTGACGCAACAAATCAAAGCGTTGTAAACGCCTACCAATAAGTAAGCCACCAAAACAAACTAATACGTATGTCAACGCATGTTGGCCCAGCGGCGCCACGCTTTGAACATCAATAAGTAAGCCCAAGCAAAAAGCTGTCAAAAGCCCCACCCGTTGCGAGTCGTGAACGCACCAGAACGCAATCACAAGCAACAGTAAATCAGGGGTATATGGCAAAACGCGCCAAGGTAAAAGTGATATTAAAAATATCACCGCAATGGTGCCCCAAACCCAACGGCCATCTATTCCGATTGTCAGGGGGTCGTTGGTGCGACGAGCGGTGGCTGCCAGCGAAGACGAGATCGCTGTACCTTGAGCACGCATACCGGTTCGTTTAGTTGAGAGAGCGTCGCGCACGGGCGTCTCCGGCTGCATTCGTGGTCGAGCCCTCAACGTTTTGAGGAGAACTCGGCGTTTGAGATGATTGTTGATTCAGTAAATTTCGTAAAATTAAAAAATGCCTATACCGATCTGGATGCGAGGCGGGTGTGGCTATTGCAAACGCAAAACCAGATGATGCATCGCGATCAACGGTATCTATTTTGCCTACAGTTAAACCTGCAGGGTAGGCACCACCAATGCCGCTCGTAATAAGCAGATCACCTGGTTTAATGTCGGCATCAGATGAAAAATATCGCACCTCAATCTTGCCTGGTTGATTAGAACCAAATGCAATTAACCTTAGCCCCGTGCGAGCCAATTGTACGGGTATAGAAACCACTACATCAGTTAACAAAGCTGCTTCAGATGAAACCGGGGTAACGCGAACAATTTGACCCACTACCCCACCCTCATCAATGACAGGCATGCCAGGCGCTACGCCATCAAGCTCACCCCGATCAAAAATAAGGCGACGATTAAAAGGGGTTGGCGCCTCATAAAGAATTTCGGCCACCACAGCAGGCTGTTCACTTTTGTCGTTTTGCATGCCTAGCAAACGTCTGAGCTGGGCGTTTTCAGTTGCCAATTGCGCGGATGAAGAGCTCACCTGAGCCAACTCTATGCGACGACGCTGAAGGGCTTCATTTTCACTTTGAATTAACTCAGCTGCGTTCATGACCCCCTGCCCCAAAATCACCACATCGCGGGGGAACATGACAGCCTTTTGTAAGGGATATAAGCCTAGTGAGACTATTTGACGGGCTGGGTCAAGTACTTGCATTTTGATGTCAACCGCAAGTAAAGTAACCGCAAAAACCACCAAAAAAATAAAGATGATTTCTTGTGGAATACCGCGTCTGAAGAGTGCGAGATTTGAATTTTTTGGCATGATTACTTGCTGGTGAACGAAACAAACTCGGCTGCGTTACCTGGTATCACGCCACCCAATACATTAATCGTCAATAAAAATAGCACCTAGCTTTTCTAGGTGTTCAAGCGCTTCACCACAACCACGCACAACGCATGTGAGAGGTTCTTCCGCCACCACAACGGGCAGACCCGTTTCTTCTTGCAGTAGCCGATCTAAATCGCGCAATAGCGCACCACCACCCGTTAATGCGATGCCTTTATCAGTGATGTCGGCACCCAACTCAGGAGGCGTTTGCTCAAGCGCCATACGAACGGCAGATACGATCTGATTGAGCGGATCTGTGAGTGATTCTAAGATTTCATTTGATGACACGACAAAGCTACGGGGTACGCCTTCAGCTAAATTACGACCCTTTACTTCAATTTCGCGCACTTCACCGCCCGGAAACGCCGAGCCAATTTCTTTTTTAATATATTCAGCGGTAGGTTCACCGATCAGCATGCCATAGTTACGACGAATATAATTAATAATGGCTTCATCAAACTTATCGCCACCGACCCGAACAGAGCCTTTATAAACCATACCACCTAAGGAAATAACGGCAACCTCAGTTGTGCCACCACCAATATCAACCACCATTGAACCCGTAGCGTCTGACACGTCAAGGCCAGCACCAATAGCCGCAGCCATGGGTTCTTCAATGAGGTACACCTGACTTGCACCCGCACCCAGCGCTGATTCACGAATGGCGCGCCGCTCAACTTGGGTCGAGCCACAAGGTACGCAAACAATAATACGTGGGCTAGGCGCAAACATATTGCGCGGATGAACCATAAGAATAAACTGCTTGAGCATTTGTTCGGTGACTGTGAAATCGGCTATAACGCCGTCTTTCATCGGACGAATGGCAGTAATGTTGCCCGGCACACGACCCAACATTTGTTTGGCTTCACGCCCAACAGCCTGAATAATTTTTTTTCCGTGCGGGCCGCCCTCGTGTCGAATGGCAACAACTGACGGCTCGTCTAGAACGATACCTTTGCCACGAACATAAATAAGCGTGTTGGCAGTACCTAAATCAATTGCCATATCGGTTGAAAAAAAACTACGCAAGAAACCGAACATACGGGGTCTGCCAAAAAAAGTTAAATTTAATTACAAAATGAGCATGCAAAATAACTGCCTTTTGTCTGACTCTTATCATAACTTATAATCAGTATTAACACTTACTAAATCACGACTCAAACACTCATAAATTTTTAGCCCAACTCAACCCTGGGCATTTACTAAAACTCAACTTACTAAAATTCATTTAACAACATTTAGTGAACTCCATGGCCATTACCGCTTCAGACACCGCCCGCATCGCTAAGTTAGCTCGGCTACGCCTTTCTGCCGACGCACAACAACAAGCTAACGATGAGCTTAATCAGATTTTTGAATTAATTGCTGAGCTGCAGGCTGTTGATACAAAAGGCATTGAGCCGTTAGCTCACCCGCTTTCAATCATTGAAGAGGTTTCATTACGATTACGTGATGATGCCGTGACCGCTCCAGGCGGCCTAACTGAGCGAGCAACACTTATGCAAAATGCACCGGGCCAGCATGAAGGCCTATTTCTCGTGCCGAAGGTGCTTGATTAGCATGACACAAATTCTAAAAGACTTTCCTAACATTGCCAGTCTTCGAAGCGCTTTAGACGCTCGTAAAATCAGCGCTGTCGAATTAACCCACACGCTATTAAAAGAAATTGCGGCACAAAACGCGCTCAACGCCTTTGTTGATCTAAACCCCGAGCTTTCGCTCGAACAAGCTAAAACAGCTGATCAAACCATCGCAGACGGCAATGCCCAGACGCTCACCGGCATTCCTATTGCTCATAAAGATATTTTTGTGACCAAAGGGTGGCAAACAACTGCAGGCAGCAACATACTTAAAGGTTACAAAAGCCCATTTGATGCCCACGTGGTTGAGCAACTTCTTCAAGCAGGCACTGTGTCGCTTGGTAAGCTTAACTGCGACGAGTTCGCAATGGGTTCAGGTAATGAAAACTCAGCGTTTGGGCCGGCTCACAACCCTTGGCATCCCCAGGTCGTTCCGGGGGGGTCATCGGGCGGATCTGCAGCTGCAGTTGCAGCGGGGCTCGTTATGGCCGCTACGGGCACCGATACCGGTGGTTCAGTTCGACAACCCGCATCGTTATGCGGCATTAGTGGCATCAAGCCTACTTATGGCACCATATCTCGGTATGGCATGATTGCCTACGCCTCAAGCTTAGACCAAGCAGGCCCCATGGCACGCAGTGCTCACGACCTGATGTTAATGCTCGACACGATGAGTGGCTTTGATACGCGTGACGCCACCAGCATTCAAACATGCAGAGGCGTGGGCAACCAAATTGGGCGAGTTAAACAAGACTTTACCCAACATGCCCAACACATCGCACAGCATGGCGCCAAACCTTTTTCTGGCTTGCGCATTGGCGTGCCTGAAGAGTATTTTGGGTCTGGTCTTGATAATGGTGTAGCCAAAGCGGTCATGGCAGCTATTGTCCAATTTGAAGCGCTAGGCGCACAAAAAGTCAGTATTTCACTACCCCATACCCGCTTATCAATACCCGCTTATTACGTCATTGCCCCAGCAGAGGCATCAAGTAATTTGGCTCGCTACGACGCGATTCGCTACGGTCACCGCACTGAACAATATACCGACTTGACAGACATGACGGCACGTTCACGTAGCGAAGGCTTCGGCGCCGAAGTGCAGCGACGCATTATGGTGGGAACCTATGTTTTATCGCATGGTTATTACGATGCTTATTACCTGCAAGCGCAACGTATCAGAAGATTAATCGCACAAGACTATCAAGCCGTTCTAGGCTCAAAGTGCGATATTATTTTGGGCCCAGTAAACCCAACTGTAGCAACCCCAATGGGTGAAAAAAACCAAAGCCCCACTGCCGCTTGGTTAGCTGATATCTATACACTCAGCCTTAACTTAGCGGGCTTACCTGGCATGTCTATACCCTGCGGCTTTGCGCCGGGGTTCGATGGCCAAGACTTACCTGTTGGTTTGCAATTAATTGGCAATTATTTTGAGGAAGGTCAACTCTTGGCGCTCGCACACCAGTTTCAACTCGCAACCGACTGGCATTTACGACGCCCTGAACCCCGCACAGGGGACCAAGCATGAACTGGGAAGTTGTTATCGGCTTAGAAACACACGTTCAACTGTCAACCGTTTCTAAAATATTTTCTGGCAGCCCAACTCGCTATGGCTCAGCACCCAACACACAAGCCAACGCTGTAGACATGGCATTACCAGGCTCATTGCCTGTTTTAAACCGGGGCGCCGTCGAGCGCGCCATTCAGTTTGGTTTGGCCATTGGTGCAGAGATTTCACCGCGCTCAATTTTTGCGCGTAAAAATTATTTTTATCCAGATTCGCCTAAAAACTATCAAATCAGCCAATTCGAAATTCCAGTCGTATTGGGTGGCTCACTGAGCTTCTTAGTAGACGGCCAACCCACTACCATCAACCTTACACGCGCCCACCTCGAAGAAGACGCTGGCAAGTCGTTACACGATAATTTTCCAGGCCCCCACGGTGAGGCTTCAACCGGCATTGATTTAAATCGTTCAGGCACACCGTTGCTAGAAATCGTTACAGAACCTGAAATGCGATCTGCTGCACAAGCGGTTGCTTACGCACGTACTTTGCATAACCTAGTCGTCTGGTTAGGCATTTGCGATGGCAATATGCAAGAAGGTTCATTTCGCATTGACGCTAACGTTTCGGTTCGCCCATTCGGTCAAAAAGAATTCGGTACGCGTACTGAAACAAAAAATGTTAATTCGTTTCGCTTTTTAGAACGTGCCATTTTGTTTGAAGTGCAACGACAAATTGAGCTCATTGAAGATGGCGGCAAAGTCGTTCAAGAAACGCGCCTGTACGATTCAGACCGTGACGAAACGCGTAGCATGCGCAGCAAAGAAGATGCGCATGACTACCGTTATTTTCCTGACCCTGATTTACCGCCACTCGTGATTAGCCCCGAATGGGTTGCGCAAGTTAAAGCCGGCATGCCTGAATTACCACAACAACTAAGCGAGCGCTTTGCAAAAACCTATGGCTTAACCGCTGTTGATACGCTGCAAATTTGTCATAATCGCGAAACGGCGGCTTACTTTGAGGTAGTTGTTGGCAATCTACCCGAAAACCAAGGCAAGCTCGCTGCCAATTGGTTAAACGGTGAAGTCTTAGCTGCATTAAATCGCGACAATTTAGATTTGGGCGCTTGCCCAGTCAAAGCTTTACAACTTGCCGCGCTGTTAACGCGCATTATTGACGGTACGCTGTCAAACAAAATCGCACGTGAAGTTTTTGCGTCTATGTGGGTTGGTGAGTCGGGCGGCGAGCCAGACGCCATCATTGAAGCTAAAGGCTTGAAGCAAATCAACGACAGTAGTGCAATTGATGCCTTAGTTGACAGCGTACTGGCAGCCCACCCCGCCATTGTTGAAGAATACCGTGCAGGAAAACAAAAGGCTTTTAATTCTTTAGTCGGCCAAGTCATGAAAGCCGGCCAAGGCAAAGCTAACCCGCAACACGTTAACGATGCATTAAAACGCCGACTTGATACTTAGTACTTAATACTTAGTACTTGATGCTTAGTGCTTGATGCTTAGTGCTTGATGCTAAGTACTTATTGCCTATTGCTTAGTGCTTTATATTTAGCATCTGAACTTGAGTGCTCAAACGGTGGTGCCATATTTGGCTCTGTAAGCCAACACAGCATCACGATATTCGGCAAATTCACTTTGCGACTGCACCACTTCCAACACATCATTCAATGATGCAATCGTAATAACCGGTATGTTGAATTGGTGAGCAACCTCTTGCAAAGCTGAACGGGCAGACAAGGCGTGATCTGGTCCTGAGCGTTCGGCGCGGTCAAGCGCTATCAATACGCCCGCCGGTTGCGCACCCGCCGCTAAAATTAAATCAACTGATTCACGCACTGACGTACCTGCAGTAATGACGTCGTCAATAATCACCACGCGACCGTTGAGCGGTGCGCCAACGAGCTGACCACCCTCACCGTGATCTTTTGCCTCTTTGCGATTAAACGCAAACGGCACACCCTGACCCACCATGGCTGGGTGCAAAGACAAAGCAATAGCAGTTGACGTGGCAAGAGGTATACCTTTATAAGCCGGCCCAAACAGCATGTCGAATGACAGACCCGACTGCACCAAGGCCTGTGCATAAAACTGGCCCAACCGACCCACGCTAGCACCTTGATTAAACAAGCCTGCATTAAAAAAATAAGGGCTAGTACGACCCGATTTAGTCACAAACTGACCAAATCGAAGCACCCCCTCTGACAGGGCAAATGCAACAAAAGCTGACCGATCAAGGGCATCAGATGAAGAGGGTGCGGGTGTGTTTTGTGCAG
>JBDNHM010000404.1:0-4107 GCA_041688825.1 Burkholderiaceae bacterium
CGCATAGTTTGTGTACCCGCCAACCACTGCATCACTGCCCCACTTTGACCGCTATGACTGCTATGACTACTTTGACTGATTTGGTCCTCTACTTGAATCAACAAATAAGCTGGAAACTCAAACCCTGGGCTCTTATAAAGCACTTTTGATTGATCAGATATAGCGAGGCTTAGATCCGGTTGCGAGTTGAATGCAAGGCTGACTTTTTTTACGACTTCTTCTGAGCTTGAAGCGTTTTGAGCGATTTCCTGAACCAACAAACCTTTATCGTATAAATAGACTTCGTCGAGCTCAAGAAAATGATCTTTCGTCGCTGAAAGCGTTAACAAACCCAAGCCGATTAATAGGCTGGTACTGACCAGCACAAATAAGCATACCAGCCTAAAAGTTAAAGAACGGCGCCAAAAACTCATGATGTGTGAGGGTCTTCAAGTGAATACCCCATGCCACGTATTGTTTTAATCAGCTTACTTTCAAAGGGGTCATCAATTTTGCTGCGCAAGCGCCGCATAGCCACCTCGACCACGTTGGTGTCACTATCAAAGTTCATATCCCACACTTGAGAAGCAATCAGCGATTTCGGCAACACCTCAGATTTACGTCTAATTAGCAGTTCAAGCAAAGAAAACTCTTTCGCCGTGAGATCAATTCGATTACCCGCGCGGGTAACCCGACGTTTAAGAAAATCAACGTTTAAGTCAGCCACGCTGATTTGGTGCGACTCAATTGTGCGCCCTCTTCGCAGTAATGCCCGAATACGCGCCAGCAATTCAGAAAAGGAAAAAGGCTTAACCAAGTAATCGTCAGCACCCAACTCAAAACCTTTTACGCGGTCTTCGACCCGGTCTTTTGCTGATAAGAAAATAACCGGCGACAGATGACCGTTTTCACGTAATTTTTTTAGAATTTCAAAACCATTTACGCCTGGCAACATGATGTCAAGAATAATGAGATCGTATACGCTCGTCATCGCATGATGCAACCCGTTTTCACCCGTCGTGGCGACATCTACGGTAAAACCCGCCTCATTTAAGCCTTGTTGCAAATAGGCGCCAGTTTTGACTTCATCTTCAACAATCAGTAGCCGCACGGTCTAAGTTTCCATCATTTTAAAAACATCTAGCCATATTACGGTTGATTTAGCTGTCACCTCTGAACATTACAAATTTGTAATGTTGTGCTCAGCTTGGTGTCAGTAAAAGTTCTTTATACTTCTGAATCAGAATACTTATTTAGATCTATATCTTTACAGTTGTCATAATAAGCAATTCAGTAATTAATTTTTCATTATGATTATTGCTTAATGATTATTGCTTAACGATTATTGCTTAACGATCATCTCATTTTGATCACCTCATTTAAATTACCTTCTTATGATCACCCCTTACGCTTCAACACAACCTATGCAAAAAACCCTCAACCTCACGGCTTTAATTTTAGTCTTGGCGTTCGCTTCAGTTCCTCATGCTTTTGCATCGCAACCTAACGCTGACCCCCAATCATCAGATTGGGTTCAAGCCAATAAAAACGTGGGGCAGTTTTTGCGCGGCCATGCTGATGTGCTTAAGGCTGAGTCAAAAGCAAAAACATCAACACAGCAGCCTGATTCACAAGCAAAATTAACCCTTTCTGAAAAATATAGCCCCTTAACACTGGCTGATGCAAAACAATTAGCCCTTGAATCACGCCCCAGTCTTTTTTTAGTGGGAACTGAAAGCCTAGTCGATCGCAACCAACAGTCAATTGAAATCACAGCACTCATAACACATGTTGAACAAGCTTGGGTCAATGCAGTCGGCACTGAGCGCATACTTAAATTTGAATTTGATGCCACAGAGGCTACAAACATTGCAGAAGAACTTGCTTTGCGAATGGGCAAAGTCGGTAATTGGGAAGCCAGCAAGGTCATAGATGTTAGTTTGAAAGCGGCTGCGCAACGATTAAAACTTGTTGACGTTCAAAAACAAACTTCTCACGCAAGACAAGAACTGGTTAATTTATTGATGACCAATTCGTTTACTTTACCTAACGAATTGCCCACTATTCGCGGCTTGGCCGCCAGAAGTGATTTAAATACGTCGTCAAATGATCTTGCTAAAGTTCGCTTAAAGCACATGCCTAGTTATGAAAGCCAGTTACTTATTTTAAATCGGCTTGAAGCAACGGTAGGAAAACCTGCTATTGACCAGTGGCAGTCATACGCCTCTAAACAAATTACGATCGCCTTAACAAGCCAAACCCCAGCAGCCATAACCATTGATAGAACCAAAATATTGTGGCATGACGATTTAAAAGAATGGCTTCATCAACGTGAAACCCTCAAAGAACTTGAATGGAAAACCACCACGACGATTGCTATAGCTCAAACAGAGATCAAAACTCGCCATATGCAAGTAACCCTTCTTAGCCAGGAATTTTTACCCTTGTCGGTTCAGTCTGAAGAAGAAGCGATTTACAAATACAACGGCATGTTTATTGGTACATGGGAATTGCTTGACCAGTATCGCGCAAAAATTGAGGCAAACATATCGCTTGTTTCTGCACAAATCGCTTACTGGAACGCTGAATATGCCTACGCAGCCTACCTTGCTGGTGCAACCTATACACCTGCAAAATAAAGAGACCATACGTAGTGTTTACATTAAATCTTGTTCGCATCTATGTCAGCACCGCTATTAATTAAGGTAACAAATCATGAACCGTCGCCATTTCTTTCAGAAAAGTTTAATCGGTGTTGCGGGTACCGCATCATTGGCTGCTATCAGTAAATCGGCATTCGCTGGTCTACCTGAAGTCATCACCCAAAAAGATAACCGCACCCAAGGCCCATGGGTGCCACCTCAAACTGAAGTGCCTTATTTGCCCGTGGTCACCCTAAACGGTTGGACACTGCCTTACCGCTTAAACGAAGACGTGAAAGAATTTCATTTGGTGGCTGAGCCAGTTGTCAGAGAAATGGCGCCTGGCTTCAGTGTCAACATGTGGGGCTACAACGGCCAAAGCCCAGGCCCCACTATTGAAGTGGTCGAGGGCGACAAAGTGCGTATTTTTGTGACCAATCGCCTACCCGAGCCAACCAGTGTGCATTGGCATGGGCAACGCCTGCCTAACGGCATGGACGGCGTCAGCGGCCTCAACCAAAAGCCAATAGGTGTGGGCAAGACGTTTGTGTATGAATTTACAGCACGTCGTGCCGGTACGTTTATGTATCACCCCCATGCTGACGAAACGACTCAAATGGCTATGGGCATGATGGGTTTTTGGGTCACGCACCCTAAAGTAACTAGCCCTTTATTTCCTGAAGTTGACCGTGACTACTGCTTTCTACTTAACGCTTACGACGTTGAACCCGGTAGCAAAACACCCAACGTCAACACCATGCTCGATTTTAATATCTGGAGCTTCAACAGCACGGTTTACCCCCACATCAGCCCGCTTGTTGCAGGCCTAGGCGATCGTGTACGAGTGCGCGTGGGTAACCTCACCATGACAAACCACCCCATACATCTTCATGGCCATGAATTTGAAGTCACCGGAACTGACGGTGGCCCTGTACCCGTAACGGCTCGACAACCTGAGGTCTCAGAAGATATAGCTGTTGGTCAGATGAGGCAAATAGACTTTATCGCTAACGAGCCCGGTGATTGGGCTTTCCATTGCCATAAAAGTCATCACACCATGGGTGCAATGGGTCATAGTGTTTCGACAACAATTGGTGTTGACCATCAAGGCGTTGTGGGCCGTATTCAAAAACTCGTACCCGATTACATGCTGATGGGTGAGCGCGGTATGTACGACATGAAAACCATGCAAATGCCGCTACCCCTTAATACCTTTCCCATGATGTCTGGCACCGGCCCCTATGGCCCCATCGGCATGGGTGGCATGTTTACTGTTTTAAAAGTGAGAGAAGGCCTTAAGAAGGGTGACTACACAGACCCGGGTTGGTATCAACAACCGCCCAATACCCAGGCTTATGAGTGGAAGGGCAGCACACCCCTTGTTACGCGTGCGAAAGAGACCGTAGCCGCCCCGCAAAATGATTTAGCTAGCGTCAAAAAACCAGCCGGTCATAAAGGTCATAACTAGTCATACCCTTCATATCAA
>JBDNHM010000075.1:0-3330 GCA_041688825.1 Burkholderiaceae bacterium
GAGCCACATTCGCTTTCGCGTGCCACCTTGCCCGGGTTGGGCAGGTTGGTATGGGCGTCGGCCCATGTCTGAATGTATAAAAGTAATTGTATTGCAAATTAATTTGTTTGTGGAAAAATAAATGATCACGGTGATTGCACTTAATGATGACTGATGAACTGTGTCATGTGGTGAGACAGTGGTGTAACTAAAATTAACCTCTAAAAAAACCCCTCATAGGCCGCTTCAATGAAAGCATTTGCAAGCATCTGTAAACGCAAGCAATGGCTAATTATTGCAAGCTTATGCTTTGTTTCAAGCCCATTACTTGCAAATGAAGAATGGGTTGATTCTGAATACACTTCTAAATTTTCAGCTTACGTTGATGCAAAAAGCATTATGCGTGAAAAAGAGTTTGCAGTTGTACGCATTTTAAAAAACTACGTGATGACACAAACAGAAGACGAAATGCAAGCATATCGGTCAATGGTTACGCTTACTTTATATGAATGTGAAAAAAAGGTCTTCAACATACTAACCATGCAGTTTTATGAGCTAGCGTGGGCCAAAGGCACATTAATTGAAAGCTACGACTTAAAAAAACAAAGCACCGTTGATAATGAATGGTCACCTGTTAACCTAGGCACCATACAAGAAGCCTTTATGGAGTATGCCTGTGACGGCATGCCTGCTATGCCTATAACGAAGGTTAGGTACCTTGGTTTGTTTGATAAATAATAGAAATTTTGATAAAACCTGTTTTTTGGAACAACGATGAACACAAGTTCACAACTATTACCCAACAATCAAGAACGTCATGCCCATGCAAAAGGGGCGGTCATAGGTGCCATCAACATCGCAGCAGAGTTTTTAAGTACCGGTCATGCAGGAAGTTAACAAAAGGCTTGACAACGCTCAAAGGCCTTTACGATAAAAAATTGTAAGCACACCGAAAATAATTTTAATTTGCCAATTAATCAGAACTGAAGGATGAATCGGATAAAAACATCTTGTGTAAGACACAAAGTTAAAAAAATGTAATATCATAACCATTGCATAGGCAAAGGTTATTTATGTTTACAAAGACTATACCAATTTCTGAAGCAGCAAAAATGTTGTCTGTTTCACTAGACACTATTCGCCGTTGGGAGAAAAAAGGTCTAATTAAAGCATCGAGAGACTCAAGCAATACCCGCATTTTTGATGTGGATGAGTTAAAGCGTGCTTATGATAAATATATTGGGGGCGGTGTTTCAACAACATATAAAGTTTTAAAAACCACTAAAAAAACCCCCTTTAAAACTGTCGAGCTTTTTGCAGGAGCCGGTGGCTTAGCATTGGGATTGGAAAATGCTGGTCTACGCCACGAGCTTCTAGTTGAAATCGACAAAAACGCCGCTGAAACATTGTCGACTAATCGGCCGCTATGGAATGTTATGTGTGCTGATGCTCGTGATATTAGTTATAAAAATATTAAGGCTGATATTGTTATTGGAGGGTTTCCATGCCAGGCTTTTAGCTTCGCTGGAAAGAAATTAGGTTTTGAGGACGCAAGAGGAACTCTTTTTTTTGAACTGGCAAGGGCAATAAAAGAAATACAACCAAAAATCGCAGTAGGGGAAAATGTAAAAGGATTGCTCAGGCACGAAAACGGTAAAACACTGAGTGCAATGATCGATATTATGGATGAGTTGGGTTACCGAGTGGTAACTAAAGTGCTGAGGGCTCAATATTTGGACGTGGCACAAAAAAGAGAGCGATTGATTATCTTGTGCATTCGCAAAGACTTAGATATGCCATTTATTTTCCCGAAAGAAAAAAATTACACCGTAGCACTTAAAGATGTACTCACAAACGTTCCTCATTCAGAAGGACAAACCTACCCAGAAAAAAAGAAGAAAATTTTAGACCAGATACCACCGGGTGGGTATTGGAGGGATCTGTCAGACAGGTTACAAAGGGAATATATGGGCGCGAGCTATTTTATGGGTGGTGGCAAGACCGGCATGGCAAGAAGACTATCTTGGGATGAGCCTTCTTTAACGCTAACTTGCTCCCCAGCTCAAAAGCAAACTGAGCGATGTCATCCAGATGAGACAAGGCCTTTGACTGTCAGAGAGTACGCAAGAATTCAAAGCTTTCCTGATACATGGAAATTCGCAGGCTCTACCGCATCACAATATAAGCAAATAGGTAATGCAGTTCCAGTAAATTTGGGGTTTCACCTTGGCAAATGTTTGATTGCAATGCTAGACGGGTCATTTGATAAAAAAAATATGGAATATGTTTTAGCTGAACAAAATTTGTTTGCAATATCAACTTATACGCAACCTGATTTGTTTGAAATGGAAGAAGCATTAATTTAATTGAAGATTGACCTTAGACATATGTAAAGGTTAATTTTATTTAAACTGTTTTGAAAATTCTAAGTTGCAGAAAATTTATAAAAAGTTCATTCATATTTTTCAAATAATAGTTGACCCTAAATTAAAAATAGTAATGATCTCAGGAGTTTTAGAAAGTTTCGTGATGACGTCATCAAGTACTGACTTAGTATTGAGGTCTTCAAAGGACTCTCTAATTACTTGCGCCAACTTGTCCATAAATTGGTCGTCACCTGTTAACCTAACCCAGAAGTCATTGCCCGCCAAAACTGAGTAGTAATGTTCGTTTCTTAATTTGAGGTAGTGTGCACTCAAAAACTCATCTTTCCCATACAAAATACCAACTACCAAATCATCATTTAAAACTTTAAGGTTATTAGTTCGAGCTAAGTTTTTTATATCCTTAAAGTGATCATGTATTGTCTTAACGTCTGGACCATTAATGGTATTTGGCCCAAGTTTTAGATGAGCATATTTAGTCCGACCGTCAATTTTATCTATGTAAGAGATATCAACCCCATGAACAATACTTCCATAAGCATTAACTAAAACTGTAGATATAAAAGTTTGAAGATTTGTACCAAACGAAGTTGTTATCGATGTTGACAAAACCCTAGCAAAAACTAATGACTTTGCTATTCCTTCAGGCGAAATACTTCCTGTTAAAAAATAAGATAAGTATGGAGTAAGAAACATGTTTATATTAAATTCATTTGGGTGCACTAATTTTTCAGTGTTAGCAATGTGATTGTTAAC
This sequence comes from Burkholderiaceae bacterium, assembly GCA_041688825.1. Classification (GTDB taxonomy): domain Bacteria; phylum Pseudomonadota; class Gammaproteobacteria; order Burkholderiales; family Burkholderiaceae_B; genus Algicoccus. Next base: position 3,120 of record JBDNHM010000075.1, read on the forward strand.
AATAATTTTTCTGAACCATTCTTTAGCAGCATCTAATACGGCTTGATTTTCTGAAGTTGTTGGGGTGGTATTCACTTTTTGACCTTCCGCAAAATATAAAAATAAGGATAGTTAACGTATTTAAAAAATATAAATCATTGCTGTTTACAAATTATAGTCACTAGTTTTCAGGTAAAGCTCCCATCACCCCCAACCATCCCAACAAAATCCA
>JBDNHM010000405.1:0-9963 GCA_041688825.1 Burkholderiaceae bacterium
CAGATAATGAACAGGCCTTGCTTGATCGCACTCACCCCGCTTGGGTCAGGCTTAAATTTGATGAGTTGCTTGCGCAGCAATTATCGTTGGCAGCGGCTCGACAAGCCCGCCAAAGTAAACAAGCTTCCCCTTTACCACCCAGTAAACCCAAACAAGGGTTGATTGCACAATTATTAAAAACGTTGCCTTTTAACCTGACGTCGGCACAGCTTCGTACAAGCAAAGAAATTGCATTTGATTTGAATCGAAACTTTCCTATGCATCGATTATTGCAAGGTGATGTCGGCAGTGGCAAAACCATCGTCGCCATGTTGGCTGCCTTACAAGCTGTTGAAAAGGGTCGACAGGTTGCCATTATGGCGCCAACCGAAATACTGGCCACACAACACTATGAAAAATTTCACCAATGGTCTGAATCAGTTGGTGTGACCTGTGTGGTCTTAACGGGTAGCGCCACGGTTAAGCAAAGGCGTGAGATCAATGCGGCCATCGCATCGGGCGATGCACAAATTGTGGTGGGTACACAAGCGTTAATACAAGAAGCTGTAAATTTTTCAAATTTAAGCTTAGTTATTGTCGACGAACAACATCGTTTTGGCGTGGGTCAACGATTAGCACTCAATTTAAAAGGTTTAAAAATGAGCCCGCATCAATTGAGCATGAGTGCCACACCGATTCCACGCACGCTCGCCATGACTTTTTTTGCTGATCTAGATGTATCAGTGATTGACGAACTACCGCCTGGGCGCAAACTCATTGTGACTAAGCTTGTCAAAGCGAATCGTCGTGATGAGGTATTGGCAGTGGTCGCAACAGCCATTCAAGAGGGGGGGCAAGCATATTGGGTGTGCCCGTTGGTGCAAGAAAGTGAAGCCCTTGAGCTTCAAACGGCAGTTGATACCTATGAAGCGTTGCAACAAGCATTGCCCTATTTAACCGTTGGGTTAGTTCATGGCAAGCTGCCAAATGATGAAAAAATACGTGTCATGGCGGCTTTTAAAGCGGGCCATATTCAACTGTTAGTAGCCACCACCGTGATTGAAGTGGGGGTTGATGTACCCAACGCCTCAATGATGGTGATTGAACACGCTGAGCGTTTTGGTTTAGCGCAATTGCACCAATTGCGCGGTCGAGTCGGGCGCGGTGAACGTGATTCGATCTGCGTGCTGCTCTATGAAGATCGTTTGTTACCTATTGCCCGTGAACGATTAAAAGCTTTATACGAAACGCAAGACGGTTTTGTTATTGCACAACGAGACCTTGCGCTACGCGGGCCCGGCGAGTTTTTAGGCGCTCGCCAATCAGGGGTTGCCTTGTTACGTTTTGCTGATTACCAAGCTGATGCGCTGTGGGTTGAAAGGGCGCGTGATACGGCAGTTAAGCTAAGACGCGATCAACCTGAAACAGCTGCTGCACATATCAATCGGTGGATGAAAAACCGACAAGATTATCTTTTAAGTTAACCATTTATTAATTGGGCGCAAGGGTACAAAAATGACTTTGACTGAACTTAAATATATTGTTGCAGTGGCACGTGAAAGACATTTTGGTCGCGCTGCCCTGGCTTGTTTTGTCAGCCAGCCTACGCTTTCAGTTGCAATCAAAAAGCTTGAAGATGAGTTAGGTGTGACCATTTTTGAACGGGGTGGCGCTGAAGTGGGTGTTACGCCTGTGGGGGCACAATTGGTTGCCCAGGCACACAAAGTGCTTGAAGAAAGCGCCAACATGAAAGAAATTGCTCGGGTTGGGCACAACCCACTAATTGGGCCGCTAAGGGTAGGGGTCATATACACTATTGGGCCTTATCTTTTGCCTAAGTTAGTGCCGTTACAAATTAAACGCACGCCCCTTATGCCTTTGATTTTGCAAGAAAACTTTACTGTCAAGTTATTAGAATTACTGCGACAAGGTGAAATTGACTGTGCCATCATGGCTTTGCCGTTACCTGAAACCGGGCTTGCCATGGTTCCCCTTTATGACGAGCCTTTTGTTGTGGCCATGCCTAGTGCCCACCCGTGGGCAACACGCCAATCAATCGACTCATCAGACCTCAAGCACCAGCAAATGTTGTTGTTAGGTTCAGGGCATTGTTTTAGAGATCAAGTGCTTGATGTCTGCCCAGAGTTGTCTCGATTTGCTGATGCAACCGAAGGCATTCAACGCACCTTTGAAGGTTCATCGCTTGAAACCATTCGGCATATGGTGGCAGCCGGTGTGGGTATTACGGTCATGCCTATTTCAGCTGTTAACGGGTCAGATCACGCCGATGGGGGTTTAATTAAATACTTACCTTTTACTGACCCCGTACCAGATCGACGCGTTGTGTTGGCATGGCGTAAAAGCTTTCCGCGAACAGCGGCGATTGATTCGTTAGTTAAAGCGGTGCAAGACTCTGGGCTTGAAGGTGTGAGGTTGTTGGCAACCGCTGCAACTTAAATAATGAATTAAGCCTCGAATGTATTGGGGTTCTATTTGAGTTTGGGCTTGAATTGGGTTTGATTAAGACGTTTTCAAATGAAGTGTTATGCTTGGGAGGAAGCTATACCTTAATGATTTTTTGGAGCGATAAGTATGAAAAAATCTAAAGCAGTTGCTGAATTAACCCCAATAGACATCGGAATATCAAGTAAAAATCGGGCCGAAGTCGCGGGTGAGTTATCAAAAATGTTGGCTGATTCTTACACGTTATATTTGATGACGCATAATTTTCACTGGAATGTGACAGGCCCAATGTTCAACACCTTGCATCAAATGTTCATGGGGCAATACACTGAGGAATGGACAGCGCTTGATAACATTGCCGAGCGCATTCGCGCCTTAGGTCATTTCGCACCAGGTACGTATTCTGAATATGCAAAACTTTCAAGTATTGCCGAACCAAAAACGGTTCCTGAAGCGTCAGAAATGGTACGTTTGTTGGTCATGGGTAACGAAGCTGTTGCCAAAACAGCGCGTGCTGCATTTCAAAAAGCCAGTAAAGCTGACGATCAACCCTCTGCTGATTTGTTGACTCAACGTCTTGACATTCACGAAAAAAATGCCTGGATGCTACGCAGTTTGCTTCAATAAAGTCATCCACAAGCTGGTGCTCTATGCCCAGCTTGTGCGCCTAGACAAACCGATTGGTACCTTGCTTTTGCTATGGCCCACGTTGTGGGCTATTTTTGCGGCCAGCCAAGGCACGCCAGATTTAAACATATTAGTTGTATTTGTTTTAGGCACTTTTTTAATGCGTGCAGCGGGCTGCGCCATGAATGACTATTTTGATCGAGACATCGATCAATTTGTTAAACGAACTGAACACCGCGTATTGACATCAGGAAAAATTACCCCAAAAGAAGCCCTCTATGTTGCGGCCACATTAGGTGCCTTAGCTTTTATATTGGTTTTGACGCTAAACGCGTTAACCATTGGCTTAGCTTTTATCGGTGCTTTTTTAGCTGTTACTTACCCATTATTTAAGCGTTTTTTTGCGATTCCGCAAGCCTATCTAGGTATTGCGTTTGGTTTTGGTATACCCATGGGGTTTGCCGCCGTAACGGGTACCATACCTGCAGTGGCGTGGGTTATGTTAGTTGCCAATATTTTTTGGGCCATGGCGTACGATACCGAATACGCTATGGTAGATCGTGATGACGATTTAAAGCTAGGTCTTAAGACATCAGCCATTACGTTTGGTCAATATGACGTGATGATTGTGGCGTTGTGCTACGCCACCACATTGTTGCTGCTGGCTTGGTGTGGCAGCTTGTTGGCCTACGGCTGGCCATTTTATTTGGGCTTAACGGTTGCCGGTGCCATTGCTGTGAGCCACGTTGTGATGATACGACACCGCGAACGCGACCCTTGTTTTTGGGCGTTTAAGAACAATAATATATTAGGTGGTGTGATCTTTTTAGGCCAATGGGTTTATCTAACTTTTGGTTCTTTCGTTTCAATTTAATCTTCAGAGTGAACCATGCTTGAACAACATAAAATCGGCTTTATTGGTGGTGGCAATATGGCGCAAGCCCTAGCCAAAGGTTTACTTTCCACTGGGTTACCTAAAAGTTCAATTCACATTGTTGAAGTCAACCTTGAAAGTTTGGCACAATGGCGTGCACAAGGCATTAGCGCAAATGCATCGCCTGATGAAGCTTTAGCGCAATGTGATATCTGGGTCTTGGCAGTCAAGCCTCAAGTGATGTCTGAGGTCATGGCACAAGTCAAACCCTTTCTAAAAGATCACACATTGTTACTAAGCATTGCGGCTGGCATCACTATGGCTTCAATCAGTCAATGGCTAGGCGAGGGTGGTCAACATTGGCCATTCGTTGTGCGTTGCATGCCCAACACACCTTCTTTAATTGGTGCGGGCGCCATGGGGCTGACAGCACTGGGCACTGTTACCGAACCACAAAAACAAGCGGCTCACGCCATTATGGAATCGGTTGGTCTTGTGGTTTGGGTAGACTCTGATGATGAAATCGATGCCGTGACGGCGCTATCAGGTAGCGGTCCAGCTTATGTTTTTAGATTTATTGAAGCCCTCATAGACGGTGGCATTGCGTTGGGTTTATCGCCGGAACAAGCACGGTCATTAGCGTTAGCCACGTTGTCTGGTGCGACTCAACTGGCTCAAGCCTCAGATGAACCCCTTGCTACGTTACGCGAACGCGTGACCTCAAAAGGCGGCACCACCGCCGCCGCTCTTGACGTGTTGGCTGAAAAGCATTTTGCTGAAATCGTGCAACAGGCCATGCAAGCTGCCCATAAGCGGGCAGGTGAGTTAGGTAAAGAGTTTGGTTAATGTATTGAATCAGTTGTTTAAGCCGCTATATTTAAAACTTTTAAACAGGAACAACCATGAGCAAACCTTTTCGTATTGCCGTTTTACCTGGTGACGGTATTGGCAAAGAAGTGATGCCAGAAGGCCTAAAGGTTATTGAGGCGGCCATTAAAAAGTTTGGTTTAAATGTTTCGTTTGAGCACCATGCCTGGGCATCATGTGACTACTATGCAAAGCACGGTCAAATGATGCCTGATGACTGGAAAGAGCAGATTGGCTCGTGTGAAGCGTTGCTCTATGGTGCAGCGGGCTGGCCTGCAGCCGTACCAGATCATATTTCACTCTGGGGTTCGTTACTCAAATTTAGGCGTGAGTTTGATCAATACATCAATTTACGGCCCGTGCGCTTATTCGAAGGCGTCAATTGCCCATTGGCCAATCGCAAACCAGGTGATATAGATTTTTATGTCGTACGTGAAAACACAGAGGGTGAATACACTTCAATCGGTGGCATCATGTTTCCTGGAACTGACCGTGAGATTGTGGTTCAAGAAGCAGTATTCAGCCGCATTGGTACCGATCGCGTATTAAAGTACGCTTTTGAGCTAGCCCGCCAACGCTCACGTAAGCACGTCACCATTGCGACCAAATCAAATGGTATTTCTATCAGCATGCCATATTGGGACGAACGCGCAGCATTGATGGGCGCGCAGTACCCAGACATCACAACCGATAAGCAACATATTGATATTTTATGTGCTCGTTTTGTGCTGTCACCAGACCGATTTGACGTGGTGGTAGCCTCTAACTTATTTGGCGATATTTTGTCAGACTTAGGGCCTGCTTGTACCGGCACCATTGGTTTGGCTCCGTCAGCAAACTTAAACCCTGAGCGCAACTTTCCATCACTATTTGAGCCCGTACACGGTTCAGCCCCAGACATTTACGGTCAAGGCCTTGCCAACCCCATTGCCATGATCTGGTCAGGTGCCATGATGTTGCAATTTTTAGGTCATAGTTTAGAAGGCGATGCACAAAAGCCTTACCTAGACGCCCATGACGCCATCGTTAAAGCCATCGAAGAAACCATCTTGTCTGGCCCCATGACACCTGATTTAGGTGGAAGCGCTAAAACAAACGATGTTGGTTCTGCTATTGCGGCTCGATTGGTATAACCATTACTTTACATAATATACATTATGCGACCTAAAGATGTTTATATTGCAACATGGCATTCTTCGAAATATGATCCAAAATCGTACAACTCTCACAATTCATAAAGAAACTCATGATTACAGAAATCGTTCACCTCAACATCAAACCTGGCGAAGAGCTTCAGTTTGAAAAACAAGTCGCCAAAGCAAAGCCACACTTTAAGGCGGCTAAAGGCTTTCATGGTGTGACTTTGCACCGTTGCATTGAAAGCCCCAATCAATATGAACTTCACGTTCAATGGGAAACAATAGAAAACCACATGGTTGATTTTCGCGAATCAGATGGTTTTGTGCAATGGCGTGCTTTAGTCGGTAGCCATTTTGCTACCCCACCGCTCGTTGAACACCTAACGCCGATTGATTTAGGCTAAATACCTCTACATAACGGCCCATACTTCTTAACCGTGCGCGGCAATATTCCCGATCAATTGCTACCAATAGGCCCCTTCAATTAACCCAAAAGTGCGTCAAAACCCCATGTTTGCACGCTTTTGAGCATATTGCATATCTTGATCGTATTGAATGCGCGCTTTAGCCAAACAGACGGCCTGCTGGTCTTTCGTTAGGTCTTTACAGGCCGTTTGCGCTTCGGCATATGCTGCTCTTGACTCATGTTGAAATGTTTTTAAAATTTCAGCCCGAGCGTTTTCGTCAATAACACCACTTGTAACGGGGTCTGAAGCCGTCACGATGTTTGCAGGTGACAGAGCGGGTTTTGTGGCTGGGACTAAATTAGTTGCTGGTGAGGGCGCTACAGTTGGCACAGGCGCTGCTTTAGGCCCTAGCGTTTCGTATGAAGGTTGCACAGTTTGTGCTGGCGAAACGGGAACAGGCACAGCTTGCGCTAGCACTTGTTCGCTCAATAAACCTAAAGAAAACCCGACCAAACCTAAAATACTGAGTGTTTTAAGATGTGGCATCAACCGAGCCATTAACAGGGTGAACATGGACGATTTCATCTTGATCATCTAACCTATCGTTATTAGAGTACAACTACGATACACGAACCCGAGGTGCATTGATGATTAACCGGTTGATTTATCAAAATTTTTGGCTTAAAACGCTGTTATTAGCCTGCGTTTTAAACTTCGCTGGCCTCGCCCACGCTCAACTTAAAGTGGGTGATGCAGCCCCCTCTTTTCAAGCAATTGGGGCGTTAGCGGGTGAAGTCGTTGAATTTAATTTAGATGAGGCCCTTAAAAAAGGGCCTGTTGTACTGTATTTTTACCCCAAAGCTTTCACCAGCGGCTGCACCATTGAGGCACAATTATTTGCTGAATCAATTAATGACTTTAAAGCCAATAAGGCAACAGTGGTGGGCATGTCAGCTGACAATATGAAAACTTTAAAAGAGTTTTCATCTGGCCCTTGCGCTGGCAAATTTATTGTTGCTGCTGACGAAGATCAAGCCATTATTAAAAAATATGATGCTGCTCTCAAGGTCTGGCCAGGTGTGGCAGACAGAATTTCATATGTCATCACCCCCGATAAGAAAATTTACGAGATGTACGAAGGCTTTAACCCCGAGCAACACGTCAAGCGCATGTTGGCAGCGGTTCAAGCTTTTGCTAAAACCCAAGTACCAAAATGACAGCACTTTGTTGGTTTCGCACTGATTTACGTACTGTAGACAACCCTGCACTAACGGCTGCTCTGCAGTCAGGGCCGGCCTATGCCGTATTTGTGGTTGCACCCGAACAATGGCGCTTACATCACGACGCGCCAGCAAAAATTCACCTTTGGTGGCGCACGCTTGATTACCTCGTACCCGAGCTTGAAAAAATTGGGGTTGCACTTAAGATTTTGCGGGTACAAACTTGGCAAGAAGTGCCTGAAGCGCTCAGTAACTTTTGCCAAACGTTAAAAGTTAACAGCGTACATTGCAACCGTGAGCATGGCTTGTACGAGCGTCAACGCGATCAAGCAAGCTATAAAGTTTTAGCGCAAGCAGGCATTCATTTAGTGGGCCATGACGGCAATACCTTGTTACCTCCCGGTACAGTTAAAACGGGCAACGATGATTATTACCGCGTTTTTACCCCTTTCTCAAAAGCGTGCCGCATTAAACTTAAAGCCAACTTAACAAATTTTTTGACGCCGCTAGAAACTTTACTGGCACAACCATTACCAAAAGATATGGTTGCCGACGCCCTCTCAACACAGTGGCCTGAGTCAGAAGCGGCAATGGGTTTAGGTGAAGAACAGCGTTTAAACATGACTAAATGGTGGCCTGCGCGTTCAGACGACGTCTTAGCCAGTCTAAACACTTTTACACAAGCGCCTATTCACGAATACAAAGTGCAACGTGATTTGCCAGCCCAGCCCGGTACCAGCCAACTGTCGCCCTACTTGGCGTCTGGTTTGGTGTCAGCCCGCATGTGTTTGTACAAAGCACTAAAAGAAAATACCGTTGATATCGAAAAAACAGGTGAAGGCGTTCACACTTGGGTTAGCGAAATACTGTGGCGTGAGTTTTATCAGCACTTGCTGCATGGCTACCCCAAGCTTTCAATGCATAAGCCGTTGCGTGATGACACCCTCGGTATTGTTTGGCGCGATGAGCCCGAAGAATTTGAAGCGTGGTGCACGGGCCGCACGGGCATACCGATTGTTGATGCTGCCATGCGGCAACTCGTCAACACCGGCTGGATGCACAACCGCCTACGTATGGTTGTGGCTATGTTTTTAACTAAAAACTTATTAATTGACTGGCACAAAGGTGAAGCATTCTTTATGCAACACTTGGTTGATGGTGACTTAGCCGCCAACAACGGTGGTTGGCAATGGAGCGCTTCAACAGGGGCAGATTCTGCCCCCTACTTTCGTGTTTTTAACCCAGTCAGCCAATCAGAAAAATTTGATGCTGATGGGGTGTTTATAAAAAAATGGTTACCTGAACTGGCTAGCCTTGATAGCAAGTCTATTCACGACCCTGCACCTTTGCAACGCCAAAGCCTAAACTACCCCATGGCCATTGTTGATTTGAAATCAAGTCGAGTGCGTGCCATTGAAGCGTTTAAAAATCATTTGAAAAATGATGCCAAAATTGCCGATGACGCTTTAAATGTTATGAGTTAACCCACTCAATAACAAAGACACACTAAAACAATACTTATTTTATAAACTCACATTGTCCAGTGTAGCTGACTCATTACTTAATAATTAACTTATAAAGTATGTTCTAAAATACTGTTTTAATTAGATAAATTATCTTTCTTGAGAAAATAATGACCTTACCTACTTTAGACCTTAAAACAATTGAAAACCAAACTCAGCCTTTGTCTCAATACCAAGGCCAGGTGTTATTGGTTGTAAACGTTGCATCACGCTGCGGTTTTACAAACCAATACAAAGGCTTGCAAGCCCTTTATGAACAATACAAAGAACAAGGCTTTAGTGTTTTGGGTTTTCCGTGTAACCAGTTTGGTAGCCAAGAGCCCGGCGACGAAGCAAGCATTAAAACGTTTTGCGAAACCAGCTACGCCGTCACATTCCCCATGTTTGCAAAGGTCGACGTCAACGGCAACGAGGCTGACCCATTTTTTAAATGGTTAAAGTCGTCTAAACCTGGCATATTGGGTACTGAGGGTATTAAGTGGAACTTTACTAAATTTTTAGTCAGTCGTGAAGGCAACGTAATTAAACGCTTTGGTTCAAACGACTCACCTGCTTCGATCGCTACTGATATTGAAAGTGCTTTAAATCAATCACCTTAAAACTTAATAATGAAACAATTACCCGTTCTACTACCCTTAATCGTTAACGCGATAAAGCTAAATATTTTTTTACGTTTTAGCAGCAAAGTTTTTTTAACTCTTTCTTTGCTCATGCTAGTAACGGCTTGTGGTAGTACTAAAGTGGCATCAGACATCACCCTACCCGCGCGCGACACCTCAACGCCCCAAGCGCCAACCCCTCGCACTTCATTTGGCGGACAAGGGGGGCCGATAATGACTGCTTCGACAACCCCTGTTATCGTAG
>JBDNHM010000406.1:0-1813 GCA_041688825.1 Burkholderiaceae bacterium
AATTTTCACTTTTTTAAACAATATAATTAATGTTGTAAATGATTGCCAATGCGCTGCAATGACACACCAATTAAAATAGCAACTGTTAATAAAACCAAAGCGACAGCAGCCATTAAACTCGTATCATTGAGTTCAATACCTTTCATAAGCAAATACCCCAGACCTCTTTGAGATCCAAACATTTCACCAATCAAAACGCCCAATAACGTGAGTGAAACGCCTATTTTCACACCAGAAAAATATTCAGGTATTGTGGCAGGCACCACGACATAGCGAATGTATTTCTGGTGAGGCACTTGTAAAGTTTTAGAAGCCTTAAGATAAATTTTCGGAATTTGTCGAATGGCGCCAATAGTGAAAATAGCAATAGGCAATACACCATGCAAAAAGCCAAACGCTACTTTTGCAGACATGCCTAAACCAAAAATCAACAATACAACCGGGTATAGCGTGACCTTAGGCAATGAATATATTGATACCAAAATCGGCTCACCTACATCACCCGCCATCTTATGCAAGCCCAACAACATGCCAGCCAATGTGCCACCAATAATGGCCAAAACTAAGGCGTAAGCATAGGCTGAAAAAGTTTCTATCATGTGGCCCAGCAAATTGCCATGTAACGCTAATTTTATGAGTCTTTGAACCGCTTGAAGGGGTGAAGCAATTGCATTTGAACCATATAGGGTGTTGAGTAAAGCCCAAAAACCAATGAACAACATGAGCAATATTAGAGAATCATAATTACGGGTGTTCTTCAAATCACACCACGTCTTGTCAGTAGTTTCTTTTCAATACTCATTAAACAAATATTTATGATTGACACGACAATCATAATTAAAAGCATTAAGGCATACATGGTTCGTGTTTCAAAATTATTGTAAGCATAAGCAATGGCATAACCTAAACCGCTTGTTGACAAAATAAACTCGGCGGCAATCACACCAATAAAAGAATAAGCAACCGTAAGTTTGAACCCTGTCATCATCTGTGGCAGTGCAGCAGGAATACGAATTAAATAAGTTATTTGCCAAGCCGATAATTTATATGTTTGAGCAGCTTTTAGATAAACCAACGGTATGCGGTCAAAACCATTTAATGAATTTACTATCATTGAAACAACGCCAAACAGCACACCAATCATAATGATGGGCATATTATTCATACCAAATAACGCAATCAATATGGGGTAAAAGACGAATACCGGCACCGAATAATAAGCAGCCAAAACAGGTTCAAGTACCCTTCTAAGTCGATTAACACGCCAAAGCAATAACCCGCCTGAAATACCCAGCACAACCGAAATTAAAATAGCAGTAAGCGCGCTGTAAAAAGTTGACTCGAAATTGGTGGTAACCTCACCTGAAAAAATCATATTTATTAACGTTATCAGCATGATGCTAGGGGCTACAACAACCTGAGGTGTAATAATTCCTGTTCTACACAACACTTCAAGTGTCAAAATACTTACACCTACAACGGCTATTCGCATTAAGGCAACACGAGAAATCATGCGATGCGCTCACTTTGAGCCATCGCAAGTTTAGATTCTTCGCGCATCACACCCCACAACTCACTTACTAGCTGGCCAAATTGAGGTGATGATGAAATGTCAGTGGTTCGATCTTTTGACCAGGGTGTTTTAATTTCTGTTTTAATTTTGCCAGGGCGAGCAGTCATAGCCAATACGCGATCAGACAACAGAACCGCTTCCTCTAAACTATGGGTAATTAAAAAAACGGTCGCACCCGATGCACGCCATATTTTTAAAAGTTCATCGCCCATTAATAAGCGTGTTTGAGGGTCAAGGGCT
>JBDNHM010000407.1:0-1859 GCA_041688825.1 Burkholderiaceae bacterium
AGCAATGGCCCATCAATATCAAAATCATAATGATCTGGTGCGCGAACAATTCTATCTGTTACGTCACGAATAGCTTGTGGTGCATTGGTTTGATCGTTGGTAAACCCGCGAGGGCTATAGGCTGCACCAAATGGCATTCCTAAAATAGCAATGTCAGCTTTAAAATTTTCAAAATTAGTTACTGATTCAGAATAAAGTAAAGTTTTATGATTTGAGCGTGGCGGGACAGTTAATTGTTCCATGTTTGATCGGTGCGCCTGAAAAATAATTAAGAGTTATTTGAGTGTAGTGGCGTTGCTGTTCTTCAGAAAATGATACTTTTGATAGGCTGGTATTGAAAAGTGAACCCTTTTTTAAGACTATATAAATGAAAAAACTAGATTTTGATGAACGTGATCTACGTTCCTTGCGTGTTTTTTGCAGCGTGGCTCAAGCGGGTGGTTTTGCAGCCGCCGAGAATCATCTTTTCATGTCAAAAGCATCAATCAGTCGCCACATTCGTGATGTTGAAATGCGTTTAGGCGTTAGGCTATGTGAACGTGGGCCAACAGGCTTTAAGCTGACTGCAGAGGGTGTGGTTGCTCTTAAGCTTGCAACAAATGCCTTGCGAACGCTTGAGCGTATTCGTCCCGAAATTGATGCAGTTCATGGGTTGCTTTCGGGCTGTTTGTCTATTGGAATTGGAGAACATACTATTTTACAAACAGCATCAAAATTTCCAGATGCTTTGGCACGAATGCAAGCTTTTGCACCTGATGTAATTCCTGAAATTTCTGTAATGACCTTTGCGGAATTAAATCAAGCACTCAAAGACCACCGAGTTGATATTGCAATTCGAGGAAAGTATTCAAACGATGGTGAATTCAATTACCTACCGCTTTTTTTAGAAACACATAAAATGTATGCTGTTAAACAAGTAAAAAAGAATGTTGGTAGCAAGCTACCTTTGGTATATAGGTCTCATCCCTACGTGCTACATGCGTTAGAAAGTGGAAACTACTCTCGAGGCCCTGAAGCTGCTGGCCTTGAAGCAACAGGTGTACTCATAGCAACAGGATGCTACCAAGGTCTTTTACCAACTCACTATGCAGAACTTCTTGAGAAGCGATGTGTCATAAAAATACAGTCTAAAAGTCCTACCTATGTTCACCACATCTGCGCAGTAACTGATGCCTCACTACCGCTGACACATCGAGCTAAAGTTTTTTTAAATATACTCAAAGAATTGCACCCAGCGCCAAAATAATGACTCTTTAATTTTTTATACAACATCACTATTTGCAGTGCAGCGAAATGCCCTAGGAGTCTGACCAAACAAGGCCTTAAACTCCCGAGAAAAATGAGAATTATCAGAAAAACCACAACCTAATGAAATGTCGGTGATTGAATCTCGGGTGTTCGTCAAACGCCATTTTCCGTATTGAAGACGAATCATTCTTTGAAGAGCCGCGGGTGTCATATTCAAAGATGCTTTGAATAACCGCTCCAATTGCCTTGCGCTAACGCCGACATGGCTTGCAATTTCACCCACTGAGGGCAAATCATCAATGCGTTGTTCAATGTAATGTATAGCTTTATGAATACGTATATCTGACTCATCATCTAGATCAATGTAAAAGTGTGCTTGTGGTAGACGCGCTGGTCGTATCGAAAAAAGCATCATATGCCTAAGTGCCTGCTGGGCCTTGTCATGACCGTGATGTCGTTTCAATAAAAACAAAGCCAAGTCAATTGCAGCAGTTGAACCCGCACATGTAATTAATCGACCTGAATCAATAAATAAATGATCATGTCGGTGGCGAACGTTAGGAAACTGTTGCTGAAATTCACTCAATACGTTCCAGTGCACACAAACGGTA
>JBDNHM010000408.1:0-1357 GCA_041688825.1 Burkholderiaceae bacterium
GATGTTGAAATGCGTTTAGGCGTTAGGCTATGTGAACGTGGGCCAACAGGCTTTAAGCTGACTGCAGAGGGTGTGGTTGCTCTTAAGCTTGCAACAAATGCCTTGCGAACGCTTGAGCGCATTCGTCCTGAAATTGATGCAGTTCATGGGTTGCTTTCGGGCTGTTTGTCTATTGGAATTGGAGAACATACTATTTTACAAACAGCATCAAAATTTCCAGATGCTTTGGCAAGAATGCAAGCTTTTGCACCTGATGTAATTCCTGAAATTTCTGTAATGACCTTTGCTGAATTAAATCTAGCACTCAAAGACCACCGAGTTGATATTGCAATTCGAGGAAAGTATTCAAACGATGGTGAATTCAATTACCTACCGCTTTTTTTAGAAACACATAAAATGTATGCTGTTAAGCAATTAAAAAAGAATGTTGGTAGCAAGCTACCTTTGGTATATAGGTCTCATCCCTACGTGCAACATGCTTTAGAAAGCGGAAACTACTCTCGAGGCCCTGAAGCGGCTGGCCTTGAAGCAACAGGTGTACTCATAGCAACTGGATGCTATCAAGGTCTTTTACCAACACACTATGCAGAGCTTCTTGAAAAGCGATGTGTCATAAAAATACAGTCTAAAAGCCCTACCTATGTTCACCACATCTGCGCAGTAACTGATGCCTCACTGCCGCTGACACATCGAGCTAAAGTTTTTTTAAATATACTTAAAGAATTGCACCCTACGCCACAATAATGACTCTTTAATTTTTTATACAACATCACTATTTGCAGTGCAGCGAAACGCCCTAGGAGTCTGACCAAACAAGGCCTTAAACTCCCGAGAAAAATGAGAGTTATCAGAAAAGCCGCAACCTAAAGAAATGTTAGTTATTGAGTCTCGGGTATTTGTCAAACGCCATTTTCCGTACTGAAGACGAATCATTCTTTGAAGAGCGGCAGGTGTCATATTTAAAGATGCTTTGAATAGTCGTTCTAGTTGCCTTGAACTGATACCTACGTGATTTGCAATTTCACCTACTGATGGTAAATCGTCTATTCGTTGTTCAATATAATGAATGGCTTTATGAATGCGTGTATCAGATTCGTCATCTAAATCGATGTAGAAGTGCGCTTGCGGCAAACGTGCTGGCCTAATAGAAAAAAGCATCATATGTCTAAGTGCCTGCTGAGCCTTATCTTGTCCATGATGTCGTTTTAATAAAAATAAAGCCAAGTCAATTGCAGCAGTTGAACCCGCACATGTAATTAATCGACCTGAATCAATAAATAAATGATCATGTCGGTGGCGAACGTTAGGAAACTGTTGCTGAAATTCACTCAATACGTTCCAGTGCACACAAACGGTA
>JBDNHM010000409.1:0-6951 GCA_041688825.1 Burkholderiaceae bacterium
AAGTTGTAGCACTTTTTCAGGGGTGGTGAGGTTTTTATCGATTACTTCAGCATATTCACGATCGATCAGGTGCAACACCATACTTTCAAGCTCTTGCAAAGCGGTTGGGTATTCATTGTTACGAGCACGGCGAGCAAAGAGCTCAAGCTGACCCACCCGAATGAAAGACGGTGCCACGCGCGTTGAAATCGCAACGGCGTTTGGGGTCATTATGTCAGGGTCATGTGAACGCGAACCCTCTGAATACCAGGGGCGACTGACTTGTTCCGTTTTTGATACGTACAAACTCAAACTGCGTGAGGTCGGTACCCCAAGCGCGTGCATATGCTCTTGCGCCAAGAACTCTCGCACACTTGATCGCAAGACTGCGCGACCGTCTGCACCGCGACAGTAGGGCGTTTTACCGCCACCTTTGAGCTGCATTTCCCAACGTTTACCGTTTATGACGGCTTCAAGTACCGAAATGGCCCGCCCGTCACCATAGCCATTACCGGTTTGAAACGGGCACTGCTGAATGTATTCCGTACCGTAAATTGATAAAGCGTAACCACAGGCCCAACCCGCTGTTCGCATCGGTTTAGGTACCTGCGAAGTGTCGCCAGAAAACATGCGCATGAAGTCAGGCGACTGCGCCAAGCTGTCAGCAAAGCCCAGTTCCTGAAAAAAAGTTTTACTGTGCGTGATGTATTCAGGGTCTTTGATGGGTGTGGGGTTAACCGTGACGTAGTGACCGCTAAAGACTTGTCGCGACCTGTGGTCGACGCCGTCAGCTTTGGCATTAGGGTCGCGGTTGAGTGTGTCGAGTAAGGAATAGTTTGCCAACGGCGCTAGATCGTTTAGCGTTGATACTTTTGGCGTGAGAGCGTTATCTTTCAAGTCATGCGTTGGCATCGCTAAATTCCTTGGTCACTTATATACTGTTCAATGATGTTTTCATAAGATGGGTCTGCAATCAAACCAAGCGATTGGGTACGTTGGCAATTAAAGTGAGCGGGCCAACTACCGATTAAGCGAGCGATTGAAGCGTCGGGCTCAAAGCGAACTAAAGCAGCGACCTTTTCGCCTGCAACGTGACGCAAGGCTTGCATCATTTGTGCCACGCTAATTGTTAACGCAGGTAAATTAATTGCCGTTCGCCCAGCTAACGCCTCTTTAGATGATTGTGTCACAGACAAGATGCCTGCGATGGTATTGCGAGGTGATGCTAGGGCTATCATGGTGCTGGGGTCAACGGGGCAAATGGCTTCAACACCAGCTAGCGGCTCTCGAATGATGCCCGATAAAAACCCTGACGCAGCCCCGTTCGGTCGCCCGGGGCGAACTGATACAGTCATCAATCGCGCCACACGACCATCGATAATTCCCTTGCGTGTGTAGTCAGCAATCAGTTGTTCACACATGAACTTTTGAATGCCATAGCTTGACTGTGGCACCGGTAAGGTTGCGTCAGTAATGACTGTTGGCATCGCGATGCCCGCGTCACCCCCAAATACAGCGACTGAACTGGAAAAGAACAGTTTGGGTGCTTGGCCTAGATTTTCAGACTGCGCGCGCAAGTGCGCTAACAATGTTTCAGTGGTTGCCAAGTTAGCGCGTAAGCCTAAAGAAAAGTCGGCTTCACATTCGCCTGAAACGGCTGACGCCAAGTGAAAAACCACATCAAATGTATGATCAAAAAGGGTGGGTAATGCATTCAGTAAGTCACCCGTTTGTTCGCGAACCCGCTTGTCGGCTAACAGCGCTTGGTTATTCGAGGCAACCCGATCGGTGAGCGTTAATGAATCAATTTCAGCGCCACATAAATGACCTTGATCAAGCAATGTGTGTGCCAATTGATTGCCTAAAAACCCCGATGCACCCGTGATCAATACATTCATGGTTTAACCCCATTATTTAGTTTTGAATCATCTTCAACGATACATTGTTTTTGAATGATCTGATTATTCTATCTATTAACTGGCCTGATTTTTAATGACGTTTGGTTTTTCTTCACATTTATTCTTGTATGCTAAGTTGTGTAAATTTTTTAAAGCGATTCAGTATGTCTGCCATTAATTCCCGCCTATATCAAACGTTGCCCATAACAACCCCGCTGGTTTTAGCGCCTATGGCGGGTGCCGCTGGGGGCGCTTTGGCAGCGGCTTGTGCGCGGGCTGGTGCGCTAGGCTTAATTGGTGGGGGGTATGGCGACCTGGAATGGGTCAAAGTTGAACACGCTAAAGCGTATGTTTTAGCCGCTGAAAGTGCAGATCGGGTTGCTGGCCGAAGCACAACCCCAAGTGCGTCCCAAAACACAACTTCAAGTGCGTCCCCAAACACCATAGATGAAGCCATTTTCTCAACCCAAAGCCGGTTGGGCATGGGTTTTATCACGTGGCGTCTTGATAAAGATGCCAGTGCGCTAGATTGGGTACTAGACCAAGCGCACAAACCTGCCGCCATCATGTTTTCATTCGGAAACCCCACTCGTTATACGCAAAGCATTCAACACCACCGTATACCCATCATCTGTCAAGCGCAGCGTGTTGACCAAGTGTCGCAATTAATCGACGCGGGCGCAGACATTATTGTGGCGCAGGGCGGCGAGGCGGGTGGGCATGGCATGCGCAATGATCAAGCACGTGGCACGTTCACGCTTGTGCCCGAAATAGCTGATTGGTTGGCTAAGCATTCACCCAGCACGCTCTTACTAGCGGCTGGGGGCATTGCTGATGGGCGTGGGCTGGCCGCTGCAATGATGTTAGGTGCTGATGGGGGCTTGGTTGGGTCAAGGTTGTGGGTTACGCAAGAGTGTTTAGCGCCGGTAGCGGCATTGCAGCAAGCCGTTAACGCAAAAGGCGATGACACTGCGCGCAGCAGTGTATTTGACGTGTTGCGAGATTTAGAATGGCCCGCCCCTTACGACTTCAGAGCTTTACGCAATGAAACCCATCGGCAATGGGAGCAGCAAATTGATCAACTACGGCAGCACTCTGAGGCCGCCAGAAAAGATTATGCGGAAGGCGTTGCCCAACAAGACTTCACCCGTGCTCACGTTACCGTAGGCGAGGCCACCGGGTTAATACACGACATACCCCCGGCGACAAATGTGATTGAGTCGATCACCCAGCAGGCTCGTGCGTTGCAGAGCAGTGTGAATTGAGCTGTAAAGACTGAAAACGATGACTTAGAGAGCCCCTTGAAGCGCTGTGGACATTAAGCTCAAGTGCATGTTCTGTCTAGCGGCTAAGTTAAAATGTAGTTTAGATGATTGTAAAAACACCTTTCTTACTAAAATTTATACTGGGTTAGCATTTTCATGTTGAAGCTTATTACCATAAAAAATATATGGACTTAATGATGACTGAGGGACGTTTCTCTTTAACCCGAATCTGCAAACTATTAACTTCTATTGGTAACACCCTAACGGTTTTGGGTTGTTTGGGTATGGTTTTAGGTGTTCTACACGTTTTCGATTTAGACGTCTTTTCATTCGGTCTTTCATCGGGTATTCGCATTATTGGTACCGTGGCAATAGGCGGTTGTTTGCTTAGTGCAATAGGCTACGGCATTTCTGATCACGTTAATAAATAATTCATCGCAGGAGAAAAAAATGTTTAAGCGTTCTGATTTTTTTATCATTACCGCGGTCATGCTGTCATTTATTATTTCAGCTTACCTTTGGTTTGTTGTTAAAGACCAAGAGCAAGCCATTTTTACAGCCATCTGGATTCCTTCAATATTTACATTCGGCATTTACTTTAAGTTGTGTGCTTTGATGGGGCGACGCAAATGAATAATGATGTCTTGTATTTACTTTACCCGGCCATTTTCGTTTTTTCGATGCTTTTCATCGGTTTGGTATATACCGTTATCGAATTCAAAAAAATGGATAATGATCAAAACAAAGATAAAGACAAAGACAAAAATAAAGACAATTCAAAATCTGACGATAAGTAGTTGATAGTTTCGATTCAGATTAAATGTCTTCGGTCACATGTGCCTTGTGTTCATTTCGAGGGCTTATTTAGGCGCTCGTGCTTTTAAAATTAAAAAAAACAAAAAACTGTGACGATTCATGAACCAAGAAAGTAAGGGCATGTTGATTGGTTTTGTAGGCATTCTTATTTTTAGTTTGACTTTGCCCATTACTAAAATCGCAGTACAAAGTTTTAACCCCTATTTCATTGCGTTTGGTCGGGCGACTTTAGCAGGCATCGCTGCGGCATCGTATCTTGTGTTGACAAGCGCGTCACGGCCTTCAAAATCAGAGTTCATCAAACTCGTTGTGATTGCCCTAGGGGTTGTGTTTGGCTTCCCGGTGTTTACAACGGTCGCGATGACGCATGGTGCATCGTCTCACGGTGCTGTCATCTTGGGTTTATTGCCTTTAGCCAGTACAGTTCTGGGTGTCATTCGATTTCGTGAACGCCCCTCGCTAGGGTTCTGGGTGGTGTCATTGATTGGCGCCGGGTTAGTGTTGACCTATGCACTTATACAAGGCTCTGGCAGCCTGTCTTACTTTGATGTTTTAGTTGCACTGGGTGGTCTTTGTGCTTGTGTGGGTTACGTTGAAGGGGGGCAGCTTTCTAAAAAAATGAACCCGGTAGCAGTTATTTCTTGGGCACTCGTGATTTCGTTACCCGTCAATTTCATCATGGCGAGCTATTTTTTTAAAAGCGAGTATGTGGCTGTCAATGCCGCAACATGGGCCAGCTTTCTATACTTGAGCTTTTTTTCAATGTATGCCGGTTTTTTCTTTTGGTATCGTGGTCTGGCCATGGGGGGTAATGCAAGGGTGAGTCAAATGCTGCTGTTGCAACCTTTTTGCACCCTTATTGCTTCAAGCATTTTGTTGACTGACCCACTTACTTTAGTGAATGTGTTGTTTGCAGTGCTTGTCGTGTTGACGGTCATGTTGGGCAAAAAGATGGTTGTGAGGTAGGCTTGTTGCGATTTACGCTTGAAGCCGCCATACATATAAACGCTTTAAGTTAATTTGATTAGCCGCGCCAGTAAACGATCGAGTTGGTTTGCAAAGGCCTGTACGTCTTTATTCGTAAAAACATTAGGGCCGCCGGTCTGAACGCCTGACTCACGCAGTGTTTCCATAAAATTTCTCATGGTTAAGCGTGCCTCAATAGTACTTTGATCAATCAACACCCCACGGGGGTCGATAACCCAAGCTTGCTTGGCAACAATCAAGGCTGACAAAGGAATATCGGCTGTGACAACGATGTCACCTGAATTAACTTCCTCAACAATACGCTGATCAGCCACATCAAAACCCGATGGAACTTGCAGGGCTTTGATGTAAGGTGATGGGGGCACCCGCAGCATTTGATTGGCAATCAGTGTGACGGGTATTTTGGTTCGGTTGGCTACACGATACAAAACTTCTTTAATGCTTAACGGGCAGGCATCTGCATCGATCCAGATATTCATTGCGTTGGCTTTACGATTACACCACTTGACCGCATGGCAGTGATTGCCTCGTTTAATGAATGGTTAATATCAATGCCTTTGCATAGGTTCAGATCAACGGTGACATGAAAACCGAGTTGTTTCGCATCAAGGGCGCTGTATTGCACACAGAAATCAGTCGCTAAGCCAACGATTGTTAGGTGTTCAATTTTGCGGGTGTGCAAATAACCTTCTAGCCCCGTTGGTGTAACGCGGTCGTTTTCAAAGAAAGCAGAATAACTATCGATATGACGTCTGAAGCCTTTGCGAATAATTAAGTCAGCGCGGTCGACGAGCAATTCATGATGAAAGGCTGCGCCGTGCGAACCTTTGACACAGTGGTCAGGCCATAGCACTTGAGCGCCGTAGGGCATTTCAATGATTTGATAGGGTTCATGTTGCGCATGCTGGCTGGCAAAGCTTGAGTGGTCTGACGGGTGCCAATCTTGCGTCAAGATCACGCAGTTTGACTCAAGTATGCGTTGATTGATCGGTTCAACGATATCGTGAGCCCCCTGAACAGCTAGGCTTCCACCCGGACAAAAATCGTTTTGCAGATCAATAACCAATAATGCATGATGCGTATCTGACATGTTTTTTATTTTCAAATTGAACTAAGTTTAGGGGGGTGTATCTGTCTGATCATAACCCCCCCGATGAGTCTGAAAGCAAAGACAATTTAAAACCCTCGTGTGTGGCGTGAAAACTAAGTGATTCATAAAAACGCAAAGCATCTGTTCTACTCTTATCTGAGGTCAGTTGAACCAGATAGCAATGACGTTTTTTTACAAGTTCAATGGCATGCAGAACCAGTGCACGACCGATGCCTACTGACCTTTTTTCAGCATTTACGCGTACCCCTTCGATCTGCGCTCGCGATAAATTCAATGTGAATGCCTAGATTAATAAATCGAATGAAAGTACCCACGTTCGCATAATATAGGTAGATTCATACTGCAATTAAAAAAACCTATGTCGAGCCCGCATACTAGCGACCGCAGCGCGTGGTCTGTTTTTCTCATCTTTCTGCGTCTGGGCCTGACTTCTTTCGGTGGTCCTATCGCGCACTTGGGTTACTTTCGCGATGAATTCGTTACACGACGGCGCTGGTTGTCTGACCGAAGCTATGCAGATTTGGTAGCGCTTTGCCAATTTTTGCCGGGGCCTGCAAGCAGTCAAGTCGGTATCGCTTTGGGCTTGTCTCGGTCGGGCTACGCTGGGGCGTTGGCCGCTTGGGCAGGCTTCTCATTGCCCTCAGCCGTTGCTTTGATTTTGTTCGCGCTAAGCCTTTCCCACTATGGCCAAGATATATCGCCAGGTGCGTTGCATGGTCTAAAAGTGGTGGCTGTGGCGGTCGTCGCCCAAGCGGTATGGGGCATGGCACGCAACCTGTGTACAGATGTGCCGCGCGTCACCATCATGGCGGTTGCGACCTGTGTTGCTCTCCTGGTGCCGTCAGCATGGGTGCAGATCGGCGTGATTGGTGCTGCTGCCATCACCGGGTTGTTG
>JBDNHM010000410.1:0-3034 GCA_041688825.1 Burkholderiaceae bacterium
TGTCTTGCTTGGACGTCACATACAAACCACAAGTCTTTTTCAACCAATTAATCAGGGGTTCAATATTCAATCGGCGCCAACAATCTTAAGAAAAAACATGCTGAACTAATAGCCTACGATGAACAATTACGTCATTATGCTGACATGCGTATTATTCTTGATTTAGATGATGGGGGTAAAAGTGAACTACGATAAGTTTGGCAATTTGCTTGATAGTGTAAAAGCGGTGACGGGTAGGGTTGCAGATGAGTGAACGCTATCTAATATGAAGGAACCAACCATGACCAACCACTTAACTCTACCGCCTAGTGCGCTAGACGAATACCAAGCGTGGCTCACGGCAATCAAGCAACGAGTCACTTCTACGCGCTTGCGGGTGGCTTCGGCCGCCAACAGCGAGCTAATCGCTCTTTACTACGAGCTGGGTGCGCAGATTGTTGATAAGGAAACGCAGGCGCAATGGGGCGGCGGGTTTATCGATGCCTTCAGCAAAGACCTGCAACAAACTTTCCCCGACATCGGCGGGTTTTCATCAAAAAACCTACGCTATTGCCGGGCCTTCTTTCGCTTTTACTGTGACCCCGCAATTTGGCAACAGGCTGTTGCCAAATTACTCAATACACCCGATATGCCCTGGATCGGTGTCGATGGTGGGCTTGCCAACGTGTTGGCCCGAATTCCTTGGGGGCACAATATTCTCATTTTCACCAAGTGCCCTAGCGTGACCGAAGCTAATTATTACCTCGGGCAAACGCTTGAACATGGCTGGAGCCGCGACGTACTGGCGCTACAACTCAAGTCTGAGCTGTTTGCGCGCGCAGGCAAGGCGGTAAGCAATTTTTCGCGTACGTTACCACCGCCTCAATCTGACCTAGCTCAACAAACGTTGAAAGACCCCTACACGTTCGACTTCATGGCCATGACCGAGCCCTATAACGAACGAGATGTAGAGCGCCAACTCACTGAACACATTACACAATTTTTACTTGAGCTAGGCAAAGGTTTTGCATTCATTGGCCGGCAGTACCACCTGGAAATTGCGGGCAACGACTACTACATCGATCTGCTTTTTTATCACGTCACGCTTAAGTGCTACGTGGTGGTGGAGCTTAAAAACCGTAAGTTCATTCCTGAATATGCGGGCAAACTCAACTTTTATCTGTCGGAAGTCGACAGCCTGCTCAAACGCGACGACGACCAACCCACCATTGGCCTACTGCTGTGCCGTGACAAAAATAACATTGAGGTCGAATTTGCCCTGCGTGACATGAACAAGCCGATGGGCGTGAGCGAATACACCTTAGTGGAATCTTTGCCAGACAACCTCAAAGGCGCATTGCCAACGGTGGCAGAGATTGAGAGCGATTTACTGCAGTTGCAAAAAAAATGAGTGTGGTGACGAAAATGAAGGTGGATTTCGTTGATAAAGCCCACAATATCTTGACGCAACAACTCGAATACAGACCCATTGTGGGGCGATACTAGAAAAGACATCGGGCAAAACTTTTCTGTTTCACTCATTAAAAGAGATCTTTACGTATTCGGCTTTACACCGATGCTTGAATTTAACTATCAGTCAAACAATTCAAATTTAGATTTTTTTTCGTACAACAAGTACTTTTTTGGTTTGTAGCCCCCCCCTCTTAACTCGCTGACCCTTCAACACGATGCAACCCTGGCTCATAAGTTCGACCATCGAAGGTGAGCCGTTGCAGGCTTAGGGTGCCGGCTGATAAACCTAAATGCACCCATCGAGTAGAAAAAGTTATGAGCGAGTTCATAGAAACCCGTCGTCCTCCAATGCACCTTCGCAAAGAGGTCGATTTAGCGTTTCGACTGGAGCGTCAGACCGTTGATATCTTTGAAATGCGTATCCTGCCCTGGGATCCAGTCCCTCTCGAACAGCCTATCGCCAGAGCCCGCTGGGTAAAAAGCCGCAACTGTTGGAATGTTTACTGGATGCGCGTCGATCTGAAATGGCACGCTTACGAACCTGAACCTACGGTGCGTACCATTGAGGCGTTTTGCGCACTCGTGAACGAGGATGCTTACGCCTGCTTTTGGGGTTAGGTCTCTTGTCGATCAACCGCCCGCAATCGCACTCCACGGGTCGCTGGCTTTGCCCCCTGTTAGTTTCACGCTCATGCGCGAACGCGAAGCGGGTGTAAAACCCATCTCTGCTGCGGCTTTCATCATGATCTGAGCTTGCTTGTTCACAATCGCCAGATAAGGCGACTGTATAGGCACGCCCGTGTTGGGCGCTTTAATTAACATGCCGGTGCGTGACACCTTGTCACTGGCCTCTTGGTAAAGATCGTAGGCAAGCACCCAAACGGTAAAGCCTTAATACCGATGCGATCAAGATTGGGGCCAAGAGTTGTGAGATTCAAAGGCAGGCCTGATCGGGTGGTGATCAGGCCAATCACGATTTGTGGTTGTTGGGGCTGGTTGTCCTTAAAGAAACCGGGGCGTTGAAAGTCATACTCTTTGAACGATTCAAAATACAAGGTGGTGACGTCGCGGTGTTGCTCAGCATGACGGGTTGCATCAGCAAGCAAAAGGCTTGGGCTATCGCCATCGTGGGCGCTACCCATATGCTTGACGACAATGCAGCACCTACTCTCGTAGCGCACCACTTGAACGGCAGTGGCGCCAGAGGCAGTACGGGTTTTACGGATAGTGAGATCGCCACGCATGAAGCGAAAATAACATTAGTTTGTATTTACGCGTACTGAAAAAAATCATAACTCTAACAGCGTAAGCAAACCGTTAACAAGGGGCTTTTCATTCTTATATTGGTAAAGTACAGACAGCATAGAAATAATAAAGCATAATAAGTTGTCGATTAATTGAAAATTAACGGTGTATAGACTGAGTTTTATAACTAAACATCAACTCGGTAAATTTTAAATTAATAAAAAATCAGGAATATCGAAATGAAAAAAGATCAAGCTGAAGGCGTCACCAAAAATATTGGTGGAAAAATTCAAGAAGCTGCGGGTATATTAATTGACAGCAAGGAGCAGCAAGTAAA
>JBDNHM010000076.1:0-3443 GCA_041688825.1 Burkholderiaceae bacterium
AAGAAGTAATGCGAACTCATTGATTATGCAAACTGTTATGTTTTGATCATTCAATACCATTCGCTATATCAACCCTTTCACTCCAACACGAATTAACTGGACTTCACATAAAAATTGGGATTTCCTAAGGTGGCAACATCACCTTAGGAGATTGACATGAATGTATTTGAAACCCTGACGCCGGCATCAGCTCATCGGCTTAGTACCAGCATCTTGAATCCTTACGTACAGTGTTACTTTGATCATCTAAATGCGCGGGGCTATGCTCGACAGACAGTAAGGCAGTATTTAAATTGTCTGGCACATTTTGCTCATTGGTCTAATCAACAGCAGGTTAGTCTGCCATCAATCAAACAACACGTAGATAACTTTATCTCTTGGCATCTGCCGCGCTGTTGTTGCAAACCCCCTGTGCAGCGACAGCGTCATTCGATCGAAGCAGCCTTTAATCATTTTGCAATCGTTATGGTTGATGCCGGTATCAAGCTAGACGTTAATGCAACCACTGCAACGGATGAGCAACTGCAAAGTTTTCAACAATACCTGCAACAAGTAAAGGGCTTAGCAAGCGCATTATGTGTTCGTAGGCTCGCTATCTTACGGCCACTTGTGTTGGTGGCAGAGCATAATACTTTACCGACACCCGACCAACTCAGGCACTTTTTGCGCCAGGAACTTGCGCGTATCAGTGCAGCAAGCGCTGGTGTTACCACTGCAGCCGTACGAAGCTATCTAAAGTTTCTCGAATTTAAAGGTAACCGCATTGAGCACCTACTAGCAATAGTTGGCTCGCCAGCGAACTGGCGCCTAACTGCAAACCCTCAAGCATTGAGCTCTTCAGAGGTTACTCGCGTACTGAATGCCTTTCCAGAGGGCATGCCTTCAAGACTACGCAGTTACGCGATGACGCGGTGCCTGATCGACCTAGGTCTTCGAAGTAGTGAAGTCATCACATTAGAGCTAGAGCATATTGATTGGGCAAACGGTATCGTTCAAATTTGTAAATCCAAGTCTCGGCGGTTAGACATCCTCCCTTTACCTAGCCAGACTGGGGCTGCTCTCGCTCATTACATCAAATCTGAACGCCCACAAACCTTGAGTCGGCGAGTATTTGTTCGCCATGTTGCCCCCATAGACAAACCCATCGCTGCTGGTGTTGTCGGTCGGGCCGTACGTGAGGCCTATCAGCGTGCTGGTTTGCCGTACACCAAGGTGCATATTCTTCGTCACACATTAGCGAGTCGTCTCCTAGAGACTGGGGGCACACTGAAAGATGTGGCTGATATCTTGAGGCATAGAGCACTCGACACATCGATGATTTACGCCAAGATTGATATTGCCCGGTTGTCAGCCGTTGCCATGCCGTGGCCAGGGAGTCAATCATGAAACAAGAACCTATGGCAGCAGCCGTTAAAGAATACTTGTTTACACGTCGCCAATTAGGCTTTGCCTTGGTTGCCCCCGGCACAGAACTGATACGGTTTGCCCGCTATGCTGACGCACGCTGCCACAAAGGGCCGCTAAATCAAGACTTGATTCTCGGGTGGGCCTGTGAACATGTTAAGCATACAAGCGCTGTAACACCGGCACGTCGGCTTGAGATCGTTAGGCCCTTCATTGCGTACTACCGACAGTTTGAACCGACTTCCGAAGTACCGCCACTGGGCATACTCGGCCGCGCTCATCGCCGACTAGCTCCCCACATCTATACAGACACAGAGGTGACGCAACTTTTGCAATCAGCCAGTCACCTTGAACCGAAAGGTGGATTGCGACCCTTAACTTATACTGCATTATTTGGCTTAATTGCTGCCACTGGCCTTCGCCTGTCTGAAGCGCTAAATTTGACTTCCAGTGATGTCAATCTCACATCAAACATAATCACGATACGGTTAACCAAGTTCCGCAAATCACGAAGCCTACCCATCCATGGCAGCGTAGCAACTGCACTTGCTGCATACAACCAGGCATGTGATGGGCTGCGTTGTCTTGGGTCAGCCGCACCATTTTTTATAACTCAGACCTCAACCGCCCTTCATACTAGGACTGTAGAGTATATTTTTAGGGGAATAGTGACTGCAATTGGGTGCCAAGCTCGTGGTGATCATCCGGCTCCTCGCATCCATGATCTTCGACATACGTTCGCTGTGAGGCGTTTGCAAACTTGGCGAGACCAGCATCAATGCATCGACCAAGCCCTGTTTTGGTTATGTATGTATCTTGGTCATGCCAAGATATCAGATACATACTGGTACCTAACCGGCGTACCCGAACTCATGGATTCAATTGGTGCTCGCTTAGAGCAATTCACCGTTGGGGGCACCCAATCATGAAGCGACCAACCTCACCAACTTCCCCAACGTTTGCAACACTATTAGAGGAATTTTTCGGCCTTTACATCCTACAACAACGATCATTGAGCCCCTGTACCATTGCTTCCTACCGAGATACATTTGTGCTGATGCTCAAATTTGCTGAGGCTAATCGGTCATTGCCAGCCCATAAGTTTGCGACAACTGACTTGAGCGCTCAGTTTTTGGTAGATTTTCTTGAGCACCTTGAAACCACGCGTCACAACTCAGTCAGAAGTCGCAATGTTCGTCTTGCCGCCATCCGATCTTTTCTAAAGTTTGCAGCAAGGCGAGACCTGCCCAATAGTGCCAGCATCGAACAAGCCCTAGCCGTTCCCATGAAGCGATTTGATCGAAGAATGGTTGGCTTTTTGCCACGCGAGCTCATGCTCGCCATCATCGACGCTGTAAACGACACTTGGATAGGCCAACGCGACCGCTTGATGCTGACACTCATGTTCAATACTGGCGCACGCGTATCTGAAATAACTGGGCTTCGTGCTTCCGATGTGATTATTGGGCCCTGCAGTAGCGTTCGGCTTAATGGCAAAGGGCGTAAGTTACGCAGTCTTCCGCTTTGGAAGACTGCTGCTAAAGCGGTGCAGCACTGGCTCAATATCAACCCGCAGATAAAAGCAGACTCACCGTTACTGCCTACTAAAGATGGCACGCCCATGACAAGAGCTAATGTGACTCGACGCTTAGCTGCTGCTGTTAACTTAGCAGCAATCAAGCACCCTCAGTTGAACAAGCAGCGCGTATCGCCTCACACCATTCGACACACCACGGCGATGTGCCTGTTGCAATCTGGTTCAGACCCATGCGAAATTGCATTGTGGCTCGGTCATGAAAGCCCATCGACGACACACATGTATGTGGAGGCTGATTTAGAGATGAAAGAAAAAGCGCTCGCGCGATTAAAGGAACCTAACATTAAGCAAACACGCTACAAACCGCCAAAGGGGCTTATGGAATTTCTACAGTCGCTTTGATTATGCGAATAGCCTTGGCGCGGATTGCACTCGTGGCCAAGGGCTAAACCTCTGAACGAAATTTGAACTTCGCATAATAAGTGAGTTCGCATTATTTTTG
>JBDNHM010000077.1:0-14663 GCA_041688825.1 Burkholderiaceae bacterium
ATCGTGACCGGTCATTCCGGGCTATCGTGACCGCCGATTTACTTGATGGGTCTTTGCTGTGCCAGAGCTTGTTCGGTTTCGTTTCATCCGTGCGCTGTTCAAGCACATCCAAAATGTCGCGCATTCCTAGGTCAGCTTCAAGCCGTTTGCCAATAACCGGGTAGGCGTAGGTCTCAAGCGTGGTGGCCCACTGTTTGCGGTGCTTGTCGTTGGTGTAATCGGCGCTGTGAGCCTCTATATGGGCCATGGCACAATCTTTGAATGTCTTGCGTTGCGATACTGCACTTAACAATGTGATCCGCAATAGCACAGCAGAGTTTCTGATCTTCACAGCCCAAACGGGCGAGCAAAGCATTTAGGCGCGCTTTGAAGACGAAACCGTTTGGCTTTCACAAAATGAGACAGTATTAGGTACTCAGTCGTCTTCAAACACCGCCACCAAACAGTCGAGAACTTCTTGCATGATTGATGCAGGCACTTTTTCTACAAATTTAGCGTTACGAGTGGCCCAATCAAGGCTCTTTAATTGATGTATGTGAACTGACCCATCAGTGCGCAACCCTTGGCCCATTAGCGAAACCTGAAAGCCAGCCACTCTAGCCCCATGCGCGGCACCACCGGAGATCGGACAAACCATTGCAAGCTTGAACTTTGCGTTAAATGACTTGAGAGATACGACTAGGCAAAAGTGCTTGCCAATCATTTCCTTTCCTGAAGCAGGGTCAAACTGAAGGTGCAAAATGTCGCCTCGATTAGGCGTCAAAGCTCAGCCCCGACGGGCTGCATATCATCCCAACCCTCGACTCGGCTAGTAGATGAAGGCGTGGCTGCTAGCAACTCTGCTAGAGTTTTGCGTTTTCGGCTTGGCTTGACCTTTAATTCGCTGCCATGGATGTCTACAGAAACGCATGACCCGGCGCGTAAGCCGTTTTGCTCAGCGTAGGTCGCTGGGATGGTCATAATTAATGAACCACCTGATTTACGAAGGTACGCGTTTAACATGATGCACTCCAAAGTTTTACAAATATACAACATGAGAGAGTTAAAGGCAATGCCACGAGACCAAGTAACATTTGCTAACCTGTTGGCAAATCCCGATAGTGCCCGAGCACAAAAAGTGCGCTTAACCGATCGAAGTGTCAATCAGCAAATCCCATCAGGGACAGTGGATGTGCAAATCCACAACTAAAGTCTGAATTTACGGCAACAATCATTACCTACCAGTCAAAACAAATTGGGTGCTTAGCAAAACGGGAGCGTTCATGTACGGACACTACTGATCACGATTGATAAACATTGCATCGCACTCAGCTTCAAGCACCCCACCCAGTAACTCGGGCTTTTGAAAATCAGCCGCATCGATGACTGATTGAGCAGATAGATTAATTTGTCGAATACCTGCACGGGCGATTGATGCAATTGAACTGGCATATACCACGCCCCCTATTCCAGCCCAGGTTAATGCACTCATACACATTGAACAGGGCTCACCTGTTGTGTATAAAACCAAATCGCCCCAACCACTGTTGCCGTGTTGCTGAACATAATCATTTATGCACACCATTTCGCCATGAAGCGTTGGGTTTGAACGTGAGGCATTGACCCCTGACGCCATCAACTGCCCGGTTCGGCCGTTGGTAATAACCGCCCCAAAAGGGTAAGCGGGGTTCGCCGCCGCAACGATGATTGCTTCGCGCATGGCGAGTTCATGCTGTTTTAAGGGTATGCTTGAAAGCATGGTTTGAGTGAGCGTTTTCATAAATTAAAAGTCAGCATTATTTGGCTTGTTTAACTAGCAATCTTGACTTGATGGTGGAATCATCGTCGACATGAGTACAGACTTTAGCGTATCACCCTCAAGCATGGTTCACCCAAATTTCATCATGTATATTTGTGCTACCGGCGCAGGCAAGCCTGACAGGTTTGCGCCTCTAAGCCTAGCAGAAATGGTCAAAGACTTTACTGAGTTCAACGCAAAAGTATGCAATCTCGATGTCTAAAGAATTAAAATCAAATAACTTTAAAAAATCTTATGGGAACTTATATGACGCTCTTAAAATTTAGCCTAGGTGTTTGTTGTGCTGTGGCCATGACGAATGTAGCACTCGCTGAAGGTGCAAACAGCTTAATAGGCACGTGGAAAGGGCTATCTAACACGGCAGTGATCGGTGCAGATCAGCATCATGGCAATAAATCAAATAACAATGTACAGTTTTTTAATAGTGAATTCACCATTGTGATTGACAAAGTAAAGGGTCAAAACTTTGCTGGTTATTTAGAATCAAAAAATCACAAAGAACTACTTGCAGGTGCAATTCGTTCAAACATGAAAAGTGGTGTTTTTGTAGATAGCGATGGCGTTGGCTATTTTGAGCTTCTTGGGCAAGACACGCTTGAGGTTTGCTATACGCACACGATTAGTTCAGATGGCAAAAGCGGTGTGGCTGCTTGTACAGACTATAAGCGTCAGTAAAGAGTAATTTTTGTAAGCATAAAATGAATAGTTTAAAATTTGTAAACGCTCATAGCCTTGATTGGAAAAAAAGCGCTACAGAAATGACACACGAATATTTTTATTGGATGAATGAACAAATTCAAAAGGTTTGTCATTTTTCAATCAGCGATATTGTGGGTATGCCTTTAGAAACTTACATTACAACCGCCGCAGATTTTATTTGCCCTAACGATCAGGTTGATGCAAAATTTTATTTACTCATTAAAGATAACATAGCTGTTGCTATGGGTGGCTTAAGAAAGCTGCCAAATGGCGATGCTGAAATCGTTCGAATTTATAGCAAACCTGAGCATCGTGGGCAGGGTTTCGGCAAGACCATGCTTAAAAAACTCATTTCAGACGCTCGCGAAGGTGGCTTTATCAAGCTTAAATTAGACACGGGTATTTTTATGAAACACGCGCAGTCTATGTACACATCTCACGGCTTCGTTAAATGTCATGCCTATGCAGGGGCAGAGCCACCCGCTCAACTATTTCCTTACTGGCACTTTATGGAACTTAATCTTAACTAACTCGATTAGTTTAGGGTTTGAAGGCTATGCATAAGCAAACCTAAACGGGCGCTCTCTAGTTCATGCTTAAATGTTTGTGTTTACTTATCATGCAACATTTTCTTATAAAAAAAGTTGTACTACCTTATTGAGCGTGGCTAGCCTTCAATTTAATACAAGGTTCATAAGAGATCAAAAAGAATATCAAGGCCTAGCAAAATTAAAACAAAAGGTAAAATCTTATGGCCGTACCTTCGAATTGTTGAACCTAAAACACGATTATTAACAATTACGTAGCCCAACAGACACCAAACTGCTGTCATGATCGCAAAAACAATAACAAAAACAGTCAAAGCATTAGAATGCGCTGTAAAAATAGGGATGTAAATACCTAAGTTGTCACCCCCATTGGCTAAAGTCACTGATGCCACACTTAATGCTTGAGAACCAAAGTTTTTAGCTGCTTGGTGTTCTGAGGCAATAATATTGTCTTTTAATTTATTTTCAGCTTCTTCGCTCTCTACCTGCTTATTTTTGTAAAGTTCGTACAATTTGTAGCAACCGAGCGCGATGGGAAGAATACCTAGCAATGCCAACCAAGCCGGCGGTATTGAAAGTGCCAACACTGCTGTAATGACACTTACCAATACGAGTAAACCAATACCTAAAAACTGACCAATCACAATGGCTTTAACGCGAAGTTTTGGATCACTAAAAAAGGCTGTCAGCAACAAAATATCGTCTATATTTGTTGAAGCAAACACAACGAGAGCAAGACCGATTTGAGCGATTAAACTTTCCATGAGTGCGAATATACTTTAAATATGCGACTTATGTTGCAAATTTAGTGCTCTAAAAATTAATCCAACATTTTTAAAGCGTAAAAACTAGCAAGTGTTTTTAATCGGCATTTAGATAAACCCTAAGTGAAATATGAAAACTATAAAAATTTTGCCAAGCCGTATTTGCAAAAACAAAATACTTTCTAAAAATAATATATATATAATTTTGGGTGAGGTGCGCGTTAACAAAAAAGTTAAATTAACTATTGAAGATCAGACCACTATTTTGTTAGTCAATGGCATTTTTGAAAAAAGTTGCATTAAACGATCAGCACTGATTTTTAACCAGGGTTCAAAGCTAAAAGCTGAGCGCGTATATTTTAAAGCAGCTGATCAAAACTTCAAACCTGTAAATCACGCCAATAACGGTGGCATTTGGTTCATAGGCAATTACGCAGATGCAAGCAAAGACGGTATTCACGTTAAATCAAATCGAAAAAAACCACTGTCTCGTTTTTCTGCAGATCTCATTGCAACCCACTATCTCGGTTGCTCAGATCAATTTGAAACCCATCAACCAAATGTTGACGGCAACTTAAACGATGAAGTTGACGGGCTTTCGGTGCTTGGAGTTGGGCCCAGTGAATGGTCAATAAAAGCAATAAAATCTCACCACTCTGCAGATGACGGCATTGATTTTACAAATTCACATGTACGCATCATGCATTTAGAAGTGATATCACCCATTGAAGATGGTATCAACATCAGTAGCAGCCGAGTAGAAATTTTAAAAAGCTTAAAGGTAGAGGTCATTAAATCAAGCGTTAAAGACCGAGACTTAATTGATCTAGAAACAGATGACGGTGCGTCGTATTTAGAGCTTCACCGAGGTTGCCGAGTAAATCTTTTGGGTGTATTTGGTGATGAAGTGGTGTTGAGCTCAAAAGAAATGCCCGCGCCCATCACCAAAACGAATAATGAAAAGGTATATTCTTTTTCTGGCAAGTTAACGCAGGCAGCACTTATTTACTCAATAGATGAAGACTAAACACAAGCCACTCAAAAGATTTCTAGGCCCAACATGAACTACAGCGTAACCAACATGATTCAATATTTTAAAAGATATTTAAAAAAATTCTTTTTGAAAGAAATACTTGGCTGGGTAAGAACAATTCGGTTTTATGGGCTTGTTAGCTTAATTCTTTTACTAGCAATCGTTGCATTTATTTTTTATATAAAGCCTTTTCCACCAAACAATACTTACCTTGCAACGGGTCAAGATGGGTCATCGTACAAAAGAATTTCTGAAAGATTTCAAGCGTCTTTTAAACGCAACAGTATTCATTTAGAACTTGTACCCACCTCTGGCTTGGGTGAAGGGTTGCAGGGCTTAGACAGTAAATCATCTTTGGTCAATGCAAGCTTTCTAACTGCTGGCGTTGAATCGGCTGTAGATTACCCCGAACTGGTTTCACTGGGTAGCATTCAATACAGCCCCATCTGGGTATTTTATAAAGGCCAAGCAATTCAAACCTTAGATCCGTTTGAGTATTTTTCTACAAAGAAAATTGCAATTGGCCCAGCAGGCAACATAACAAACAAACTCTTTAGAAACCTATATGAGTTGAATCAAAAATCGTCGCCACATGCTGACAATATTGTTGAGTTAACCTTTAAAGAATCTGCCGAGCAGTTGATTGCTGGAAAAATTGATGCGGCATTTATTGTTGATGATTATCGATCAAGCACTATACAAATGTTGTTGGCAGATCAAGACATAAAAATATTAAGTTTTCCGTTAGCTGATGCGTATGTCAAAAAACGCCCTTTTTTACAAAAACTGGTTATACCTAAAGGTTCTATTCGGCTAGATACCGTTTACCCGAGTGAAGATATTTCGATTTTGGCTTCAACAACCACCTTGTTGATCGAAAAAGATACACACCCAGCCATTCAGTGGGCGTATCTTCTTGCGGCGCAAGAGCTGGGTTCAAGCAACCGTTCTTTTTTTGCAGAACCGGGGTATTTTCCAAGGAATTTAGATCAAAGCTTCCCGTTAAGTTCAATAGCTAAACGCTTCTACGCTCATGGTACGCCAGAGGTTTTTGCTTATTTACCGGTATGGTTAGCCAGCATTATTGAAAATATTTGGGCCTATGTTCTTGCTTTTTTTGTAATTATTTATCCAGCCTATAAAATTCTGATAGCCGCACGGGTATTTCCATCTGAAAGCTCGATGAACAAAATGTTTATTAATTTACGAGAATTAGATGAGGCGATTTTGGTAGCGACGACAAAGAAAGAGGTTGTTATTATTTTAGAAGCTATAAAATATTACGAAAAACAAATTTTTAATACCTGGTTATTCGCTAACAATGCGCGCTTTTATTTTAATTTAAAGAATGCGTTGAATTCGGTTAAAAAAGATGCAGAAACCAAATTGAATGAAATGAAAGAAGTCACTGCACATTCTATCTAAATGAACATTCCACCTAAAATAAAAAAACTGAACATTGAACACTGAACACTGAATATCAAACACTGAACACCGAACACTAAACACTAAACATCAAACAACAAACAACAAACATTAAAATTGCACTGCATTAAATACTCACCACTATTCGTATTTATATTTTTAATTATCGCTAAAAATGAGCAAAATATGAGCTTTTTAAATAATTTACATTACACCTACATCATGATGTTTTATTGTTTGATAGGTTTAGCTTTTACTTACAGTCTATATTTTATTTTACGTAAATTTTTACCGCGCTTTGTCATTCAAGATAACGATGCTGACTTCATATCTGGCCTGCATGCAGCACTGTTTACCATTACATTTTTAACCCTCGGTTATTCATTAGCCAACGTAGGTGAAACAGCAGATAAATATCAACAAAACGTTGTGTCTGAAGCCAATGAAATAAAGTCTTTAGATGTGCTTTTGGCTTTGTATGACAATAACGAATCAACAATACTGCGTCAAGACTTACGTAAATATGCATTGTCAATCGTCAATGACGAATGGCCTCACCTGGAAAAAAGCCAAGGTAGCCCCATTACGCTTACATTCCAAAGACGGTTGCGCGCTAATTTACAAAGCCTTAACCCAATAACAGGTAAAGAGTTAGCGATTTATAGTGAAATTTTAAAAACCTCTGCCTCAATTGTTGAGGCTAGAAGCAGCCGTATTTTAATGTCTGGTGAACAATTAGCACCCCAATTTTTGCTTACAAGCAATATGGGTTATCTTGGCATATTAATTATCTCTGCACTGATGTTGACACAATTTACTTGGTTCAGATTTATTGCAATCACGGTACAGATTATTACAGTATCTTTTATTTTTGCAGCCACTATCTCACTAGACAACCCGTTTAAAGGTGAAGACAGAATATCGGCTGAGTCAATTCTTATTGTTGCACAATCACCTATTAGGCTTTATGAATAAAGTGCTTTGAATCTTCTAAGCGTGCGTTGGCCGTTTCTTCACAGCCCAGCACGTCTTTAATTTTTCACCTGATTTTTTACGCGAAGGTTGTGCCCTTTACGACAACTTACACCCTTCGCGCATTGGTCAACACTACAATAACCCTAGCTTTGGCTATGGGGGTTATTGCTTACCCAAAGACACCAAACAGCTGTTGGCAAACTACTCTGATGTACCGCAAGAGCTGATTAACGCCATTGTGTCTGCCAACACCACGTGTAAAAATTTTATTGCGGAAGAAATCTTGCGCCGCAACCCTAAAGTCGTGGGTGTGTATCGCTTGATCATGAAAGCAGGCTCAGACAATTTTCGCGCATCAAGCATACAAGGCGTGATGAAGCGCATTAAAGCCAAAAGCATAACCGTTATTGTGTATGAGCCTGAATTAATTGAAAATGAGCTTTACAACTCTAGGGTTGTAAAAGAACTTGAAGTGTTTAAGCGAGAAGCAGACGTTATTATGACTAATCGCCATAGCTCAGCACTGGCCGATGTCATTGATAAAGTTTATACACGTGACTTGTTTGGAAATGATGCTTGAATTGCGTGCGCTGCGTCATTGACGACCTAACCTTTGGCAGTATGCGCTTAATAAGCCCTAATGTTTATGGTGATGTTGCCGTGTCACGCGTTTTAAATACAAGCAGTGCAATCGCAGCTGAAAGCATAGCCGGCAAAATAAAACTTTGAGAAAACTGCATATCGATTGCGGCTTGAACAACACCAGAGCGGTTATCATTTACGTTTAGTGCCTGTAAGGCGAGTGCTGGGCTCCATGCTAATGACTGTTCAAACAGCACAACACCTACTAAGGTACCTAAATTAAAAACCACCGACAATAAGCCACCGGCTTCACCACGCATATTGACGGGCACAGTGTTCATGATGAGCCGATTACATGGTGCAAAATTAAGCCCAGTGCACACACCAAATGCCAACACAAACAAACCCGCTAACCACATGTTGTGCAACGAGCTGATCGGGGCGTAAACCAGAGAAGTGATTGCAGTGATTGTTGCCGCGGCAAGAATGACCCTTCGTGACCCCCATCGATCTGCCAATTGACCTGCAAAAAAACTCACTGGGGCATAACCTATTGGGTAGGCCAACATCAGGGCGCTCGTTAAAAGAATACCAAAACCACAAGCCACTTCCAAATAAAAAGGCAGTGTAAAACGCACCCCACCCACCAAAGCTGCAAATATGAACATTGCCATGAGTGCAAGAACCATTGTCTGAGACTGAAAAAGCGCCCTTGCAAATAAAGCCTGACCTCGACGAGCGAACCACCACATTGTCAGAACCATCACTAAAATGGCCGCTAAAGCAGACGTAATGGGGGGTGAAAGCCAGCCAAATACCGCGCCAAAACCCAGAACAAAAACAGATGCTGTCAAGGCAAATGTAAATAAAGCGATGATTGTCCAATTAATCGGTTTATTGCGAACCAAAGTCTGATGTGAAGCATCTGGAATCACCCGCCACACAAACCAAGTGAGCAACAAAAATAAAGGTAATGTTGCAAGAAATATCCATTGCCAAGGCAGATAGTGAGACAGTAAGCCACCCACGGGTGCACCCGCCATCATGCCGACGCCCGCCCCAAGCGATTGAACACCGTAACCCCAGCCCGTTCGGGTGCGGCTCACCCAAGTAGGCATCATTGCATAGCCTGTTGCGACCATGGCGCCGCACCCCGCACCTTGAATAAGTCGTCCAAAATATAGCCATTCAATACTTGGGGCTATTCCGCAGAGCAAGGTTCCGACTGCGCCAACCATACACCCCACCAAGCTAACCATTCTTAAACCGAGTCGATCAGCTAGCTTGCCGACCGGTACAAAGACAGCCGTTGCGGCAATCAAATACAGTAAAAGTACCCAAGAAATAGTGCTGATAGACACATTAAGTTCGCGTGCCATATCTGGCAATGCGACTGTTATGAGCATGGCATCAAACTGAAACGTAAAAGCCATCATCGCAATGCAAAGCACTA
Source organism: Burkholderiaceae bacterium (assembly GCA_041688825.1). GTDB lineage: Bacteria > Pseudomonadota > Gammaproteobacteria > Burkholderiales > Burkholderiaceae_B > Algicoccus. The sequence continues at coordinate 9,278 of JBDNHM010000077.1, forward strand.
TAGGCTTTTCGCGAATCAAAATGTGTTGTTTCATCACTTAGGTTTCAGTCTGCAAGTCTTAAAACAATAGGCTCGTTAGGCAAAGCAACCTCTTTTAGACTAGGCAGTTCAATGATGCGATCACCAAAGCACACATAACTGGCCTCGCTCATGAAGATTGAAACAACGCTATACGTAGCTGTTGGGGGTTTTGGTAAATGCTCTAGCAACACGTGAAGCAATAATGCCTTGTCTCGGTCACTGCCGGTACCAAAACGAAGCGTTTCATCTGGCATGGCAATACGGTTTCTGTCTTGAAAGACAGACTCGTGCCCCACTACACCACGCACAATTGCCAAGGCCTGCTCAACTGTCGACAAAGTCTTTGCTAGCGCTTTGCTGTTGGGTTGCTCGCGTGCTGCTTTAAGATAAAAATAAGGGGTTTTTACGTTAAGTGAACGGTATGAATACAGTACAACCTCACACGCAGGGTCTTGACTTTGTTCTAACGTTTTCTGCACAACGCTAATGTTTTGACTACTTAATAATGATCTTAAGTAGGGCGCAAGAGGGTCTTCAGGCAAAAGTATTCTGGCGTGGTTTAAACCTGTTTGCAACTGTTGCAACCGAACACCAAACAGTTCGTCCATTTTTTGAGCGATCTCGTTGATATGGGCCTCAATAAGGTTTGTCTGCCCTGTTGTAAGGTCAAACGTACCCGCTACAGAGATGATTCGCCCCATATCATTCATGACTTGGTTAAACGCCAATTGTGCGTCACCCCCTGCTTTTTCTTTTACGCTGTTTTGCCAGTCTTGCGCAAAGTAGAGCTTGTTTTTGCCATAAAACCACCAAGGTGTACCGTCATGGTTCCAACCGAATGCAGTCGTATGATTTGGGCTTGTTAAGGCCACAACGTTTTTGATTGTGCCCAACGGTAGTGTCATGGCTAACGCCGCAAATATTGCCGTTTCATCAACACAAGATGTCAACCCAAGGGGCGCCGAACGACCACTGCCTAGCAACTTGCGATTGGCTCGTACCATGTCAAAATTACTATAAAAATAAGCTGGAAATCGCCCTGCTTCAATAGCATCAAGGGAGGGGCGCAGTGCCGACTCAGGAATAAACCCATTGGCAATGCACAACTCAAAGTGACTGATAATTTGCAATAGCGCAGAATCGACGGTTTTTTGACCCAACCGCGCTCGCTCTGCAACAAGATCGAGCTCACCATACACTTGCTTGACTTGAGCAATATGCAAATGTGTGAAGCTACGATTAATTTGCTCTTGTATGGCCCTAACTATGGTTGAAGGGTCTAATGAAGTTCGCCCAGAATCAGTAAGCACTCGATTTTGAATTTTTTCAGATAAACGCCAAAGATCAGAAGATAAAAGATTTCCCAGCACCAAATAGAGCAAAATATTTGGGTTGGCATAGGCGTCAAATATATTGGGTGCAACAGTTTTTAGTGCGAATGTTTCTGAAGCCATTGAAATGGTGAACAGTTGTTGAATTTGAGGTTAAGTTTTGGTTGCCATAATTTTGATGGTATCAACGTCAACCGAGAGTTTATTCCAATCTTTGTCAACTTCCGCTTGCGATTCAGTTGACGCATTTTGTAAATGCCAGGCCCTTTAAATTGCGAATTGCGACGGGCAAAAAGAGAATAATAGCTAAGGCCGCAACAACATAAGACTCTAGCCATTTTTTAATCATGGTATTTTCTTTTTTTACTGATTGATCTGGGACTACTGTTAATGACCTTACCATATCAAATGCTCTTCTAACCCATAGATAAGTTAAATGTCTTTATTAAACGCTTAAGCAAACTGCAACTTTGCCAAACGTGCATAAAGCCCATTCAGTGCCATAAGCTCTGTGTGCCGCCCCTGCTCAAGCACTTCACCGTGTTCTAAAACCAAAATACGATCAGCCTTAAGTACGGTTGCCAAGCGATGGGCAATCGTTAATGACGTTCGCCCCGGTAGCACGGTGTCTAGGGCCAACTGCACCTCGCGCTCTGACTCAGCGTCTAAGGCACTGGTGGCCTCGTCAAGCAACAAGATGGCGGGGTTCTTTAAAATCGCTCGTGCGATTGAAATGCGTTGCTTTTGACCCCCTGAAAGGCGTACGCCGCGTTCACCTAAAAAGCTGTCGTAACCTTCTGGAAGCTCTGAAATAAACCCATGCGCATGGGCTGTTTGGGCTGCCGCGATCACTTCATCTTTGGTCGCATCAAGACGACCGTATCGAATATTTTCTAATGCACTGGCTGCAAAAATAACGGGGTCTTGAGGAACAATACCGACTAGATTACGTAACTCGTTAACAGGCCATTTCGATATGTCACGACCTAAGATTTTAATTTGCCCTTGGGTAGGCTCATAAAAGCGTAACAACATGGCAAACAAGGTGCTTTTACCTGCCCCCGAGGGGCCCACTAAGGCATAACGCGCGCCCTGGGGTATAGACAAATCAAGGTGATTCATCACTGCAAAGTCAGGCCTTGAAGCGTAGGCAAAAGTCACGTTTTCAAAGGCAATGGCGACCGGCTGATTCAAGACTGGCGGTTGCGCGCTCAGATGACCCACTTGTTGAACCACTTGTTCTTTACTGCGTGCCAAGTGTACGTTTTGGTTTTCAACTGAATCAAAGTCTTTTAAAGCAGGCTCAGCCTGCATCAGTTCTACTAACCGTTCTGTCGCCCCTGCGGCACGTTGCAAGTCGCCCCAAGTTTCAGACAATGCACCAATTGAGCCCGCAATGAATACGGCGTACAACACAAACTGAGTTAAATCGCCTAAAGACATTTGACCCGCGGTTACTTGCTGCGCACCCATCCACAACACGAACACAATGACCGAGAAGGCCAACATAATGGTTGTGGCCGTTAAAATTGAACGCAGAGTAATGCGCTTTTTAGCTTCGTTAAACGCGATTTCTACGGCACCCTCGTAACGTTTATTTTCATAGGGTTCACGTACAAAGGCTTGCACCGTTGTGATGGCATTTAAAACTTCGCCTGCTAAGGCGCTGGTATCAGCCACTTTGTCTTGGCTGGTGCGCGACATTTTGCGTACATAACGACCCAAGGCCCAAAGGGGCAACACAATAACCAATAGTAAGGCGACCATCGTGCCCGCTAACCAAGGGCTGGTGATCAACATCATGGTGACCCCACCGATCAACATTACAATGCTGCGCAACGCAATTGAAATACTTGAACCCACCAATGTTTGCACTAAGGTTGTGTCACTGGTTAATCGTGACAACACTTCGCCGGTTTTTAAGGTCTCAAAATACTCGGGGCTTTGGCGCAATACATTTGCAAACACACGTTGACGAATGTCGGCCACCACTCGCTCGCCCAACAAAGACATGGTGTAGAACCGACCTGCTGTCATCACAGCCAATACGCTTGCCAAAATGAGTAAATTAATGAATTGTTGGTTAATCGCTTGACTGGTGATGCCAGTGTTGACCAAATTGCGAAACGCTAACGGTACGGCTAATGTTGCGCCAGCCGCTAGTAGCAAAAACACACCCGCTAAGAACCATTGAAATTTGTATCGAGAAATCACCCGATACTCTCGTAACCAGCGGGTAATACTGCTTAGTTTTGTGGCCATAGTCATTATTTTAGTTGAATACGAGCGTGGGTTGAAGCTGACTGACTAAAGGCACTCGCCCCGACGGTTATTTAGCCATAGCGAGATGCTCTCAATTATGATCACGGCATGGCACATTCAATAGTTTGGTTCAAACGAGATTTACGCATAAGCGACCATGCGCCTCTATGGCATGCAACGCGCTTAGGGCCTGTAACGTGTATTTACATTATTGAACCCATTGTTTGGTCGGCGCCTGATGCAGCGACTCAACATTATCAGTTCGTGCAAGAAAGTTTAGCTGATCTGAAGGGTGATCTAGCATCAATAGGCCTGCAACTTCATGTATTGGTCGGTGAAGCGACCGAATGCTTAACTAAGCTGCATGCTCTTAAACCCTTTGATAATCTTTACTCGCATCAAGAAACGGGTAATGCCATAACCTATACACGTGATCTAAATGTGGCGCGCTGGTGCAAAGCACGTCATTTGCCCTGGCACCAGTATCAACAGTTTGGCGTAACACGTGGGCCCCATAACCGTAATCAATGGCAAAGCAGTTGGGAAAAGTTCTTTCGTGAGGCTCGGTTTGAAATACCTGTGGCAGCCATTGATGCCAAGGTTTTAATCAATCACGTTGAACCGCCCTCGCCCTCAATATTTGGCTTAGGCCCGCACGACCCACCTAAACGACTAAAGGGGGGCAGCCGAAGGGCATGGGACGTATTAAATAGTTTTTTAGAAGACCGTAGCGCTCAGTATCGAGGGGGTATTTCATCACCCCTATCAGCTACTACGGCCTGTTCAAGGTTGTCGGCTTACATGACTTGGGGCTGTATTTCCATGAAAGACGTGGTGCAAACCACGCGCGACCACTTAGCCAACAACCCGATGGTTTCTCAACGTCAAGCGCAGGGTTTACGCGCTTTTATGAGCCGACTGTACTGGCATTGTCATTTTATTCAAAAGCTTGAAGACGAACCTTCAATCGAATGTCAAGATATGCACGCGGGCTACCAAGGACTGAGGCAAGACTGGCAAGAAAGCCATTTTGAAGCACTTAAAACGGGTAGAACCGGTTGGCCTATGGTTGATGCCAGTGTGATGATGTTGCGTGAAAAAGGTTGGTTGAATTTTCGTATGCGAGCCATGTTGGTGTCAGTGGCAGCCTACCCGCTCTGGTTAGACTGGCCTAAAGTAGGGCATTGGTTGGCAACGCAATTTTTAGACTATGAGCCCGGCATTCACTGGAGCCAGATGCAAATGCAGTCTGGCACCACAGGCATCAACGTTACGCGCATTTATAACCCGATTAAACAAGCCCAAGACCACGACCCCAGTGGTCGTTTCGTGCGTCAATGGTTGCCCGCTCTGCGCACAGTACCCGATGCGTGGATTTTCGAACCCTGGCGCATGCCACCCAATATTCAACAATTGGCACAGGTCAAAGTGGGGCAAGATATTGTAGAACCTATCGTTGACTTATCGCTTGCAACAAGATTAGCCAAAACAAGACTTTATGAAAGGCGCAGCGAACCTACTGTTCGGGCCGGCAAAGCAGCCATTGTCGAAAAACACGGTTCGCGTAAGCGGCCTGTTGGTCGAACTGGGCACACCAAAAGAAAGGTAGTCAGTGCACCCAGCGCGCAACTTAGCCTAGATTTTTTTAATTAGCGTTTTTTGGTTGACCAAGATGCGACACAAGCCCTGCCGTTCAAGTCGGGAAGATTATCAATTAGCAGTTCTTACAAGTATCAACTGGCAACCCCTGCTCTATCCAGCCAGCGCCGGCA